>JAFGVN010000006.1 GCA_016937975.1 Clostridia bacterium | reverse complement strand
GCCATTTACTGTGATTCAACGTCATACATTTATGCGATCAACCACAAAATGTCAGAATCAGGTTTGCTAGCCTTTACAAAAGTAAAAGAAGCACTTTGGCTTCTTCTACTTTTTATTTTTTTGAACAAATTCTTCATTGGAGTTTGTTGCTAAGATTCTTGAAATCATTACTTCGGTAATGTTTGTCTGACTATTGCTATAATCTTGTCTAAAATTACGCATAATTTCAAGTTCATCTGGCGTTAAAAGAAGTTCATCTCTTCTCGTACCTGATTTATTGACATCTATTGCTGGGAAAATTCTTCTTTCAGACAACTTACGCGACAGCGTTAATTCCATGTTGCCAGTACCTTTGAATTCTTCAAAAATAACATCATCCATTCTTGATCCTGTTTCAATCAAAGCAGTGGCTAAAATCGTTAAACTACCACCTTCTTCTACATTTCTCGCAGCACCTAAGAATCTTTTTGGTTTATGCAGTGCTGATGGGTCAAGACCACCACTTAAGGTACGACCACTGGTTGGCACTTCTAAGTTATAAGCTCTCGCCAATCTCGTAATACTATCTAATAGAATAACAACATCCTTCTTTTGTTCTACCAAAGCTTTTGCTCTACTAATCACCATTTCTGCAACCTTGATATGGTGGGATGGCAATTGATCAAAGGTTGAATAAATAACATCAGCATCAATTGAGCGTTGCATTTCTGTTACTTCTTCAGGTCTTTCATCAATTAACAAAACTATCACTTCAACTTCTGGATAATTTGCAGTAATCTGTTTCGCTATCTTTTGCAGCAACATGGTTTTACCCGCTTTTGGCGGTGCAACAATCAACCCTCTTTGACCCTTGCCGATAGGTGCTACCATATCGATTAAACGCATGGCTAAATCATCATTGCCACCTTCCAATAAAAATCTCTCATTAGGATACATAGGTGTCAACTTATCAAATCTACCACGTTTTCTTGCCAATTCAGGATGCATTTGATTTATTTTAGTAACCCGTACCAAAGCTCTGAATTTCTCACCACGTTTAGGTTTTCTCACATTGCCTTGGATTTTATCTCCAGTACGCATACGAAATCTTTTAATTTGAGATGGCGCAACATAAACATCCAACTCACTGGTTAAGAAATTTGAAAATCTCAAAAAACCAAAGCCATTATCACTAATTTCCAAAACACCTTCAGCTTCATCTCGTTCAAGAATTTCTCTTTTTTCTTCTTCATCTTCTTCTAAATCAAATTTCATATCGTGGGATTCTTTAATCATTGTTGGCTCTGGTTCATAAACCAAATGATCTGGAAGTGATTGAGAAACTTCTTCATTCATATTGCCATCAATGATCATGTCGATAAGTTGTGCCTTATTGTACTTTGAAACATTTTTCATCCCCATTGCTTTTGCAATAGCTTTTACATCTGCCAATCTCTTATCTTTTAATTTGTTAATATCCAAGTTTTAACTCCTTTATATTGTTTAATTTTTTTGTAAATGATGATATGATAGTGACATGTTTAAAGGAAGGTCACTATGAAAAAATTATTACTCATCATCATGATTTTAATTTTTATGATTGGTTTTTCCGCTTTCAGCGAGGAAACCATTGTTCAATTGCTTATTGATCAAATTCAAGTAGAAACAACAGAACCCATTTTATCAATTGATGGTGAAATCATTGTTCCAATGATAGATACATTTAAAACATTAGGTGCTCAAATTACAAATGGTAATGTTATTACTTCATATTATTTAAATACTTTTATTAAAATTGATATAAACAATAATTTATATTCGATGAACGGGAAAAATTATAATTTTGATTCTGGTAAATATTTAAGAAACGGCGTATTATATGTACCTTTGAGTTTACTTCAAAAGGCTTTTGACTTAACATATGATTCAAAAGTAGACAATAGTATTTATTTGAAAGCAAATCGTGTTATTCAATATAGAAATTATGATTTTATATCATATAAACAAATTTCATTTGAAGAAGAAGGCGCTAAATTTTCAGTACCTTTAGATTGGGATCAACTAGGAACTTATGTTTATGGATTCGATTCATCTTATGGTCGGATAAGCGTTGCATTTTCTACTCGAAAACTCAACGAAAATATTGATATTAATTATATTGTAAACACCTATCAAGAACATTTAGTCATGTCTTATGGTGATGCTGTACTTGTAGCTGAACGCAAACAAGAAATATATAATTATCTTACCAGTAATGTACTTTATATTCAATTAAATGTTAATGACATTGCATCCAAAAGGGTGGTTCACTTTGTTGAATCCAAGAATCAAGTTTACATTATTGAGTTTAATTATCCAAAAGCAATCAGTGAAACGTACTTGAAAATGGTTATTAAAAATATAATGGATTCTTTCTATATCAACGATGTCTCCATTGACGAGAATTCAGAACATTATATGGAATCTGATATGGCTAGAAAATACGAAATGGTACTTTCAAGCGAAATCTATTCCAATATGGTCGTAGAAGAGAAATTCATTCTTGAAGGTTATTTTAAATCTGTTGATCCCGTAGATTCATTAACCGTTAAAGTAACCCGTAAAGACAGCGTCGTTGAATTTTATATTCCTGTGGAAGACAATTCCTTTCACACAGAAATCTATACCCCATTTGGATTAGGTAAACACAATGTGAAAATTTCCATAACAAACTATGACGAAAAAATTGTTTTCGATCCAATTACGAAGCAACCTGTTTCCAATTCAAAGGACAAAAACCTCTTATGGTTTAGTGTTGTTAATATTTCTGACGAAGATATTCGATATACAATTCCCACAAAAATGATTCAAAGTGAAGATAAATTAATTGTTTCGATGTCTAATTTGGTGAGTTACAAATCTCATACCTTATATGCAAAAGCTAAAGCTTTATACACTTTTGTAAAGGATGAAATCGAGGTTCTATCTGTTAACGATACAAATTATTCTGCACTTGATGTTTACGAAACCTTCCAGGGCACTAAAAAGGAAGTCATGTACTATTTGACCGCTCTGCTCAGGTCCCAAGACATTCCTGCAAAAATCATTGAAGGTTCTGATGAATTTAATCAACATTATTGGGTGGAGGCATATTTAAATGGAGAATGGTTCATATTAGACCCAATTGGCGATGTTATTAGAGGAGAAGTTTTCTCTGAATCCGATACAATTATTATACCGGAAAAATTTAATGCAGATGCATTTTTATATGACTTATATTATCCAAATCAGGTTATATTAGATCACTAAATTTAAGGATTTATGCTATTTAAAAAGCAAACATGAGTTATCATGATTGCTTTTTTTAAGTAGTCATCACAGTTCATATGATTTTCTTTTTTCAATACCTCTAAGAAAAATTTCAATGTATCTTCTAAAGGTCTCTACTTCAAAGTGAAACTGAGCATTGAAGATACTTTCCTGTTTATAAAATTTTTGCATACCACTAAATAGAGGTAAAATCAATGAACCTCCCCCGCTTAGCCTATCAATTCGACTTGAAGTGGGGGTTTCTTATTTCAACTGAAACATACCTCAAACGAAGTGATG
>JAFGVN010000005.1 GCA_016937975.1 Clostridia bacterium | reverse complement strand
GAACTGGCGGGTTAGCTTAGTCCATTAAAAGCTGTTAGGCTTTTCTACCTAAGAATCTTATGACTTTAGTCGTGAGAGGTTCAAGAAGAGGTACTTTCTACAAATCATCACTTAAAAAGATTAAAATGAATCCCATAAAGTAGATGCTTTATGGATTTTTCTAGTACTTCTATTATTTTCTGTTTGATTTTTTCAACATAGGCAGAACTAGATATTTTATTTGTGAAATATTAACTTTTAATGATAAAATTTATATAAAAGTACTTAGATCAATTCTTCATTCTATTAGGAGGCACATTTTGATAGGACAATGGTTACTGAATAACAACCACAAAGTCAGCGAACTGATAATGATGTGTTATGCTGACAATACAGATAGCATAGAAATATTAAATAAAATAAGAGAAGATACCAATCATCATCTTAAATTTCTAGCACACGCTTTACTTTTAAAACGCCCCAACGCCTTTATTAATTATACAAAATGGCTTAGAGAGATTCTGATTCATTTAAATTTTAAAGAACAATCCATCATTAATAACTATGAATATATCAAAGATGCACTTACCAGTTTTCACTCATTGGACAACTTGAGTATTTGCTATGATTACATTGATTTAGCAATTAAAGGGATGCATTCACCTTCCAAAGACCATGACAGTAAAAGGCTCTTTATAAATCCATTAAAAGAAGAATCCAGACTTTATACAGAGCTTCTTATGAACAATAAAAAATCTGAAGCTTTCGAGTTATTAAAATACCTGCTCCATGATTATTCCTTGGAATCTTTGTATACCAATGTATTACAAGAATCTTTATATACGGTTGGTGATTTGTGGCAACAGAGAATCATTAGTGTTGCTCAGGAGCATGCCTTTGTTGCTTTTACAGAAGAAATTATGGCATACATAACACCTCTGACGTTATCAAATGAAACCGTCTCTACTGTTATGACTTGTTCTGTTGGTCTTGAAACACATGATATTGGTATTCGGATGATTGCCAATCTCATTCGAAAATCTAACTATAACAACATTCATTTAGGCGCGAATACTCCAATACAAGCCATCTTAGATATCTTGGATCAGGAGCATGTTGAAGTGATAGTCATATCTACTACCATGCTAGAGAATGTTTATGATATTAAACGTTTAATCGAAGGTTTAAAAGCTAAAAACGCAAATGTAAAAGTATTAGTTGGTGGTCATGCTTTTAATCAAGATCCATCTTTATGGGAACACATTGGTGCAGATGGTTACTCAAAGGATGCTATATCAGCACTTGACTTAATCCATCAACACCTTTCAGCATAAAATGAAGGCCTCAGTCATATGTAAATAAAAATCACTATTGCTTTAAGGCAACAGTGATTTTTTATACTTTGATTCTTCTGGAATTACATATTTTACATATTAAATAAGAATTTTAGATCTATCAAAAGATTCATGCCATAGGACAGTACAATTTTTACCCATTCTCTTAGCATGGCAGGTAGCAATCTCAGCCTGTTCAATTGCAGTTCTCCAACTTTCTAAATCCGTATTCCAAAAGGATACACCAATACTTACAGTCACTGGAAACAACCATTTTTGTGAGGCTTCTTCTACATTTCTACGGACACGTTCACACAAATGATATATTTCATCTTGATTGTCATGATCAATGACACAAATAAACTCATCTCCTGATAACCAACGGAAAACCTCATCCTCTTGTCTTAAACTCTTTGAAATAGACTGAGCCAGTTGTGCAATCATCTCATTGCCAGCTTCATAGCTTACCGTATTATACTGCTTTAAATTATCACCATCAATAAACAAAATAGTTGATTTTTTATGCTTCACTTGATGATTAAGATATTGATTTATTGCTCTGTGATTTTTTAAGCCTGTAATATCATCATGCAATGCTAAATCAACAATTTTTTCAAAATGAGATAAAGCATGTTGTATATTTTTTGTGAAATGGCTCAGCGCTTTCTTAAACCAAAATTCAAGTCCTGTTTCAGGATCTTGAGTCACATATTCCAACATAAAAGTATAAAAGGCTTCAATGGAATTCATTGGCTTAACATATGGGATGATATTTCTGTAAAGTTGAATTTGATTCACACCTTTTGTCTTAAAATAATGGATCATATTTTCTTCAAATATTTCAAAGGATGAAGAAACGAGATCGTCATCCAAATGATTAATGATCATCATAAATGTATCAACACCAAAATGATACAAGGTGTAAGAAACCTTGATAGGTAAAATTTCATTACACATCGACGCAACATACTGAACAATTTCATTGCCAATTTTATTACCATATTCGTCATTGATTTCTGGGATGTTTCCAATTTCTAAAAAAACAATTGTGCCTTGCTGACCAAAAATTACCTCAATATTTGAAGTTAAAAAAGATAAAAAATTATCTAGTCCGGTTTCGGAATTTTGATACAGCTCCTTATAAAATGTGTTCATAACAAGCCTCTTTCTATAATGCATTTCATTCTATTTCGTATGATATATTCTATAGAATTAAACTCGGTCAAAAAAAAGATCTAGAGCATAAGCACTAGAGTCTTTGCATTAATTGTAACCGATCGTCCATAGATTATATCTTTAGGGTCTGGTTTTGCGTCCCATCCTTTCGAATGGTTTGCCTTTGGAATTAAAATTTAAAATTGTAATAATATGATTCATAACATTGCAATCCTATTACAATCATGAACTCTTGTCAAGAATTAATTGCATATAAAAGATTATGTTACTATTTTTTAAGAACATTGTATATATTTGGATAACCCTCCTTTCAGATCCTTGTATATTTTGTATTGGTTCATCGACAAATGGACATACTAGAATAGTAATGAGAAAATACAAGAATATTAATAGTGAATACTCATATAAATAAATCCCATGAAGTTCATTAGAAAATAGTCCTGTCCAATGGTCAATTGCCCTAAATTACATTTTCAAAGAATGGACTTACTCCCCCATATCGCCTCAGTGCTTCATTTACTTTAACTCAAATAATCTAATTGTTAAAGCCAAGTCATCAAGACTTGGCTTTGGTATTATGGTTGTATTGCTTTATGCCTCAGTTTTAAAATGGGTCAAAAGTTCTGTTAAACGTTCTGCTAATTGACTGAGTTCATCTGATGATGATGAGACTCTAGCAACAGTATCCGTTTGTAAGTCCATGGAAGCAGTTACTTCTTCTGCGCCAGCTGCAGTTTCTTCTGATACAGACGAAATGTTCTCAATAGCATCTAGCATAATCTCTTTCTTAGAAGAGATGTCGTTAACCTTTTCTGTAGCTCTTTCAATAACAGCAATAATGTCAGCTATTTTACTGAAGATGATCTTGAATGCTTCATCTGCATCTTCAACGGCTTTCTGCTGCATATCACTACTTTGTAGAACGGTATGCATCAAAACGGAAGTCTCTTCTGTTTGCGTCTGAATAGAACCAATATTTTCTTGAATTTCTTGTGCTGCCTTATCTGATTCCTCAGCTAACTTTCTTATTTCATCAGCGACAACAGCAAATCCTCGACCATGCTCACCTGCTCTAGCAGCTTCTATCGATGCATTTAAAGCTAGTAAATTGGTTTGACCAGCAATCATACTAATGGTATCAACAATGGCACCAATGGTTTTACTCTTATCTTTTAGAATATCAATAGAGGTACCTATTTTTGTAGTCGCTTGAGTATTTTCATAAGTTCTTTCATTAAGTGCTTCTACTGTTTTACTTGAAATGTCATTCTGAGACTGAACTTCACTTGCTCTTTCTTTCATTTCATTGATTTGACGTAAGAGATGTTCTATTTCTTCATTTAATGCACTGGTTATTTCAGCACCTCGTTCTGCATCCTGAGCTTGACTGCTGGCTCCTTCAGCAATTTCATTCACTGTTATATTTACTTCCTTAGCAGATTCAGATGCCTTTTGTGCATTCTCTGACAAGGTCATAGCAGCATCATTCACAAGTTTGGATGCTTCCTTTGACTGAATAATCAAATCAGTTACATTGCCCAACATCTTATTAAAGGTTTCAGACATTTCACCAATTTCATCTTTTGTAGACACTTCTGAACGTACTGAAAAATCACCGTTTTGAACTTTTTCCATAATGCCTTCAAGTTCCTTGACAGGTTTAACAATTTTTCTTGCAAATAGCGTTCCTAGAATAATGGTCATAATAAAAGCAGCTAATCCTACAAATAACAATGAAGTTAAAATAGGGACGGCCTTATCAGTGATTTCACTTCTATTTAAGGTAACCAAATAAGACCAACCTGTTATATCATCTTTTGTATAAAAAGCGATTTTTTCAGCATCATTAAAAGTATATTCAACATCACCACTGTCACTTTTAGCCATAGCATCAGTAATGTCTTTAACAGGTACTGGTTTTCCAATTAAGTCTGATACATTGTGTGTCATCGTGTTACCATTGGCATCAATAATGACAGGATATCCTGTTTCCAAAATTGTAATATCCGCCATTTGACCCGCAAGAGATGTTAAATCAATGTCTAAAGCCATAACACCAACAAACTGACCATTATCAAAGACTGGGGCTGCATATGAAATGACAATGGTGCCATCTGTCGCATTGACATAAGGATCTGTCCATAAAGGTTGTCCAGTTTCTTTTGCTTGAATGTACCAAGGTCTTGCTGTTGGATCATAGTCCGCTGGTAATTCAACTTCTGGATAAATGATAAAGTCCTTGTTTTCAAAACCAACATAGACATTGGAAACTTTATTCAGTTCCTCAATAAAAGCACTAAAATCTTCTTTTAATCCAGTTTCAGTACCTCTTGCTGCTTCTAAAAATCTTCTTGATTTTGATAAAATATTACCTGCATCTTGATAGACTTTCATTTCGTTGGCTACTTCTTTTGAAATTTCCACAACTAAATTTTCTGTCAGTGTACTGATTTCTTTGTAAACAATTTGCTGTACCCTGAAATAAGAGACACCACCTAAAACACCTAATGCAATAATTGTAATGAATAAAACCAACGATATAATTTTACTACTTAGTTTCATAAGCCCTCCAATATTAAAACATCACCCAGAGTTTATTTATTAAGAGACTATACTTTTCAAACCTCTTAATAAACATTTTATAAAAGGAGTATACCCATACGCGAAGGCTTAACACATATTTTATTTTTATATCACAATATCATTTGATCTTTCTTTATTGGTCAATCTATAAGTTGAACTTACTTATGTTCCTTCCATAAACTCCTCAATACAAGAAAAACCATATCTTGTGTTAAAAATGTGTGATGATGATTTCTTGCAAAGGATTTCATCCTTTGAATGCATACTTAGACATTAGTTGGTATTTGTAATATAATGTTATCATATCTGGTATACAAGGGAGGATACATGAAAATAGAACGCGAAACCATGAGCACTAAAATATACACGCATATAAAAAATAGTATCGTTTCTGGTGTTCTAAGTCCAGGTGACCAATTAAAAGAAACATGGGTCGCGAAAGATTTAGAAGTCAGTGCAACCCCAGTCAGAGAAGCTTTTAAATTATTGGAATCTGAAGGTTTTCTTGAAAGTATACCTTATCGCGGGGTTAGAGTGAAGCAACATGAAAAGGCAGATTATAATCGTGCCTACATCATCAGAGCAAAAATGGAAAGCGCGGCTTTAAGATTTGTTATGGAAGATGCCGACGATGATATGAAACAAACACTCTTCGACATTATAGAACAAGCAAAGGGAGACCAAACAACGCCTTCCTTGAAACGTTTTATAAGATTTCACGATTGGATTATAAGACATTCCAAAACAGATATAATTTTCAAAACACTGTCGAGTATTCATGCTATGATCAACAGTGACATTCTAATGAAAGAATTTGGTACCATCAATGAAGAGAAACACATTCAGAACCATCTAGCACTATTTGATTCCATTGAAAAATGGGATATAGAAGCAGCTGAAAGAAAGATTGAAAATCTTATCAGACAGCAGGGAAAAGAATTTCTCTCCTTCTAAAACATAAGAGTTTGCATAAAATTGCAAACTCCTTTTATTTATTAAGAACCCCTTGCACAGTGCCATATCATATCATTCACATCTTCGTAACATCATCTTCCAAAAGATTAATTTTTTCATTAAAGGCATTATGTATTGTTTTATAATTATAATATGCTCTAAGCCGCTGCATTTCGAATTTCTACTCGTTGTTTGGAAAGGATCATAAATCTTTGAAAGGACATTTTTTCAACAGGTAATCCCTCCTCTGCATAGGGCATTTTTAGTTTCTCATCTTCTATAATTGCTTCAAAATATTATTGACCAGTTCATCACTTTATTAGAAAAAAGAGATTACTCATACATTTAGTCGTAAGAGGTTCAAGATACCCATTTTATTTCTATGGACTTGATTATTATTATGTTTACAATAAACCAATAACAAAATTGTATTACCTAATATCATTACAACAAGAAAAATAGGTATTCAATTCATGAATACCTACTACATTTACTTGAAAAATAAGATCTATGGTTTCTTGTATTCAGCCTTCATAATTTGAGCAATTTGATTTCCGGATAATGGCTTACTAAAATAATAACCTTGTATAATGTCAACCTCTTCTCTTAACAAGATGTGATATTGATTTTCATACTCTACACCTTCAGCAACGACGTGAATGCCTTTTTCGTGGGCTACTGTGACAATGGCATTAATCAGCTTTTGATCAAATGAGTTATGAACGATCCCATTAACAAAAGCTCGATCAATTTTCAGTTCAGTCACTGGTAAGTGCTTCAAATAACTTAAAGAAGAATAACCTGTACCGAAATCATCAATAGCGATCCCAAAACCTAATTCAACCAATTCTTCAATAATTGAAATACCTCTTTGTAAAGATTCAATCATAATCGTTTCTGTCATTTCTAAGATCACATACTCTGGTGAAAGTCCAATGTCTTCTATAATACTTACTAATTGTTTTGTAAATCCTTTGTTAAATAACTGAATCATCGAAATATTTATGGATACCTTAATCTTTTGTTCATGTTCCTTATTGATTTCATATATGAATTGACAAGCTTCTTTTAATATCCAATCTCCTAACTCAATAATCAAACCCATCTCTTCTGCATTTTGAATCAACTTAAAAGGACTTACTTGACCATAGGATGCACTATGCCAACGAATTAAAGCTTCCACACCGAGTATAGTCTGAGTCTTCGCATGATATAAGGGTTGATAGTTGAGATAGAATTCATTATTTTTAAAAGCCTTTAATATCGCCTTTTGAAACTCCATGGTATCTTCTAATTCTGCCATAAATGACATTTCATAGAGACTGACTTTGTTCTTACCTGATAACTTAGATTTATTCAGTGCCATATCGGCTTTTTTTATTAAATCACTTCCTGAAATGCCATGTTCCGGGTAATGTACCACACCTATACTTGCATTCAAATTAAATTGAAGTTCTCCAATCACAATGGTTTTGACGATCTCATCTTTCACTGCTTCAGCAAAGCTTTCGAGACTTGCTATCGTACCACAATCCTGTATCACTATGATGAATTCGTCACCACCAAATCTAGCTACTTCAATTTGGTCAGTTGTAAGTTCCCTTAATCTATTGGATATGATTACAATAACCCGATCTCCAACTTCATGACCATATGCGTCGTTAACAACTCTAAAATCATCGATATCTAGAAAAAGAATACCAAAGTTTTGACATGTTTCATCGCTATATAGCCCTTCAATATGGTTGGTAATTGATGAACGATTGGCCAATCCACTTAAAGGATCCTTATAAACTAAATCATAAGTTCTCTTAACCATGGCGTTATAGAAGTGAACAGTTGTGGCAATTTCATCTTTCCCCATCTCCTCTTCTATGGCAGTTAGTTATCCTTGATCCACTTGTTTCATAGAATCATTTAGCAAATACAAACGTTTATTAATGGATTGATTGACAAAATGCGTTAAAATAATAATCAAAACAACAATAACCATAAAGGTAACCAAAAGCATACCTAATTGATTAAAAAGAAGCTGGTTAATATATGAAGACTCTACTAATAGTATGATTTTCCAATCTTTTAAATACAACTGATCAAATCTAATTTCAACACTAGTAACACCTTTTCTTACGCTCAAATCATTTTTTGACATGAAGGTCTCGTCATAGATTTTATAAATCACTTTATTAGACGCTACAACTTGATTATTAGGATCTATTAAATAAACTCTACTCTCCAATCCTTGTGTAATCTCTTGGGATAATAGGTCAACTAGCTTTTGTCCATTAATTCTACCATAAATAATATTCGGACTATAAATATCCGTTTTCTTTAAGCTTTTTACAAAATGTAAGGTGACTTCACCTGCTTCAATGGTTGGAATTATTGGAGAATTTCTTGGATTTTTTATGTAATGCTGATACCACAACTGATTTTCAATCGTTGAAAGCGGTCTAATATACTCACTTTCTTTGTTATCTACATCTGAATCATAATATATATACAGCTGATCAAAAGCTGGTGATGAATATAAATCTGTTTCCATTTTGGATTCTATATTGAGTATAGCTTCCCTATTTTCCCTTATGGATAAAGGCTGACTAGCATCTGATAATAACGCGCTAAAACTCAAATCTGACACATAGGATAGTAACATGCTTTCAGAAAACTCGAAATTGCTTTCTAAGTCGTACTTAATGCGTTCTGCTGTAGAGTCAATTAAAGTGGCCTGTCTAGCTTCTAAATTGATATAAAGCTGATAGGCAAAAAGAGTCAATAAGATTGAAATCGGCAATAAGGCACCAAAAAAAGTTATGACCATATTTTTTCTCTTGATACTAATATTATTTAGCCAGCGATACAAATTACTCATACTTATTCCTCATTTTGGTAATAGACACTAATTTTGTTTCGATTAATATCTCAGATTCTATTGACTTTCCATCCAAATAATCCCGACAAAGTGCTACACACTTTTGAGCCATTAAGTCAGATTGTTGCATTAGTGTTGCAGTTAAATAGCCATTAATGACAGCATCGATGGCTTCATCAGTGCCATCAAAACCAATAATTACAATGTTTTCTTTCGCTTCCAGCATGGCATCTAATACACCTAATGCCATTTGATCATTGGCAGCAAAAACAGCATCAGGCGTTGCCCCTTCTTGAAAAACGACAGTCATTTTTTCATAAGCTTCTTGCCTAGAAAAATTGGCTATGATAGAATCCTGAACTTTAATGTGACTTCCTGATAAGGCATCTGAAATTCCCTTTACTCTATTAATGTTAGCCGTAGTGCTTTCAATGCCTTCTAGAATCAATAACTGTTTTTCTGAAGAGAATATAGATTTTAAATAGTTCCCAGCTTCATAACCCCCTTGATAGTTATTAGAGGTCACCTGGGAAACAAGCTCTCCACTTTGAAATTTCCTATCAATAGCAATCACTGGTATATGCTCTGCATTCAACAGTTTTAAATTATAGGAACTCTCATTAGCATCTACTGGATTAAATAAAACAAGATCAACCTTTGATTCTATCAACTCCAATACAGCTTCTTTTTCTTGATCTATACTGTCTTGCGAATCCAATAATATCAATTCAAAACCCGATTTATCTGACTCATATTGGATATGATCTTTTAGAGAATCAAAAAATGGATTGTCTAATGAGGATACTAAAAATCCAATCTTAATGCTTTTATTTATTGTGTTTTCACCAGAAGTACAAGACATGAATACCATCATCATGCATAAGACAAGTAGACTCAACTTTTTCATACAACACACCTCAAGTTCCTTTATACCCACATTCCATAAGGACTAGCACATTATTTCAGAACGGTGGACTCTATCCAATGAGTGGCTTCTATATCCACTAAATGCTCTTTAGAATATACCCCAGGTGTTCCACTTATATGTCAATACAACATTTTTATCCTAAACATGCATCAAATCCAAACCTAGTTCTAGCGCTTCATTGGCTGCATGCATATAGTATACCAAACCTTAAGATTTTCTTCATTTTTATTGGAAAATTCATACAAAAATTTCAAATGGAGCATTTCGAATTTAGCTTTTAGCCTTTGCCAGAAAAAAAAATCAAATGAGAGCTTTATGGCTTTCATTTGATCTATTATTTATTTAACCCCATTCATATTGCTTATAGCACCTATAATGGGATGACCACAAATTGGTATTTCATAAACTTTATCACCCTCTGAGTCATAAGCGACAATATTAAAAATAGATACAGTTTTATGCTTCATGACATCATATGGATTATGTTTTAGATACAATCTTTTTGATGAGTTGATCCAGATCATTGAAAATAAAGGGTTTGCTTAAATAGTAATCCATACCAGCATCCAAACACTTTTCTTTATCACTCTTAAAAGCATAGGCTGTCATTGCAATAATTGGTATCTGATGACCATATTCATTCGTTCTTATGATTTTAGTTGCTTCAAAACCATCCATAATAGGCATTTGACAATCCATTAAGATAAAATCAAATTTCTCTGCTTTTGAAAATTCTACAGCTTCACTACCATCTTTAGCTTCAACGTAAGTGATACCTTGCTTCTCAAGATACTTTTTTATAATTAATCGATTCACATCATCGTCATCCACCACGAGCACATGTTTCCTTGTTTCAGCAGGTTTATGATTACTTGTCATCTCTTTAACAGAAACATAATTTGGTGTATGACGATATGCAAGCTTTTCTTGAATCCTAACTGGAATAGTTATCATAAATGTAGAACCTTTATGGACTTCACTGTTTAATTCAATTTTTCCACCCATCAAATCTAATAGTTTTTTAGTAATGGATAAACCTAGACCTGTACCTCCATATGTTCTCGTTGTTGAAATGTTTTCCTGCATAAATTCAGAGAAAATTTTCTTGAAATTTTCTTTTTTTATGCCAATACCTGTATCTTTGATCCAAAATCTCAAATAGGATTTCTCATTTTCGATCATATCAACGGTCACTGAAATAGTTCCATTTTCAGTAAACTTCAAAGCATTACTGATTATATTGCTTAAGATCTGATTTATTTTAAGAGAATCCCCAATCAAAACCACATCATGAGACAATTTATTTTCAACGATAAAATTTAAACCTTTCATTTCTGATTTTGCTTTGAATATGCCTGTTGCATTGTAAACCAGCTCACTTAAATTAAAGGGTTGTAAGTCTAGCTCAAGCCGACCAGATTCTATTTTAGACATATCCAAAATATCATTGACCAGTAACAATAATCGATTTAAGGATGTGTCAATCCAATAAATATAACTTTTTTGCTCTTCTGTAATTTGACTTTCAGATAATATTTGTAAGAAACCCAGAGCACCATTGATAGGTGTTCTAATTTCATGAGACATATTGGCAAGAAAGTCTGATTTATACTGATTTGCTTCTTTTGCTGCTTCCATGGCTTCTTTTAGTTTGGCTTCAACGATTTTTCTTTCTGTAATATCTTGAATGGTACCTATAATGACGACAGGATTGTCATGGATATCTCTAATGGTTTTGGCTTTTTCTGATACACATCTTATACCTTGATTTCCAGTGATAATCCTATAATCAATACTTATGGCATCATTGGCCTTCAAAGACGCCTCTCTTTCTTGCTTATAACGCTGATAATCCTCTGGATGAATCATTTTTTCAACATTTTCAACGGTCAGGTCAAAATCAGCTTTAGGGATATCGAATATCTCATAAATTTGATCACTCCATGTTAACTGATTGGACTGATGATCCAACTCCCAAGGTCCCATTAACGCAAGACTTTGAGCCTGAATTAATCTTTCACGGCTTAGCTTTAATTGATTTTCAGCTTGTTTCCGCTTGTTAATATTAATGGCACTGCCAAGATAAGCTAAAGGTTGTCCTTGTTCATCTCTTAATTTTTTCACACTGGCTTCTACCCAAGTCACGTCATTACCTTTTCTAAATCGGAACTCATCATTTAAGATAAAATCCTCATGATCATGTTTTTGCCACTTTGTGATTATTTTTTCTTGGTCTTTCAAATCTATAAAGTCTGTCCATAGGGCACCTATTGCTTCATAATAGTTAATGCCAGAAAATTCTGTCCACAGCTCATTGACATAGGAACATTTTCCATTTAAATCCAAGACAAAAATAGCAACAGGTGATTGATCTATGTACCCTCTAAATAAATTATAATTATCTTCATAGCGCTTATTAGCATCATTTAAGGCTTCTTCATAGGAGAGTTGTTGACTCATATCGCGTATATGAGAAACCAAGAAAAGTTCTTCTTCCATATGCAATACAGAAATAGTCACTTCGCAAGGAAATTCTGTACCATTGATTTTCCTATGCTTTGAATAGAAATGATCTTTTCCATTTTCAATAGCACACTGGATTCTTTTTCTGACACTTTCCTGATCATCGTTATTTTGAAGTTCAGAAACATGCTTCCCAATTAACATATCTCGTGAAAAACCTGCCATTTTACAATAGGATGGATTGACATCAATTAAAATACCTTGGGGATTAACTAACCAATAGCCATCCTGCATCATACTTAAAAGACTAGAAAGTTTTGCTTCCACTGTTGCCTTGTATCTTTTCTCCTCGATAAAAGGTGTGATATTGGTATGCACACCTAACATGCGAATTGGTTTTTTTTCTTCATTTAAGATGGCTTGACCAAAACATCTTATCCAAACGGTATGACCGTCACAATGTTTATATCTCAAAACTTGATCATATAAAGTCCCAGGATTTAACAAATGTTTTTCAATGTTTACCTTGGCATTTTTTAAGTCCTCTTGATTGATAATATTCTGCCAGGCCTCTGGTGAATGAGGCATTTGTTCAGGATCAAACCCTAAAACCCTCCAAAATTTATCGTTCATCCACTCATTTTCTGGCTGCTCTAAATCCCAATACCACATACCATCTAAACAAATTTCTTGAATAAAATTAAAAAGTGATTCATCCTTTTGGTTAAGTTCATAAAGTTCATTCTGTAAATAATGCACATAAACCTCCCTTGTTCCTCATGGAATCTTACGTCATGAAAATACCCTGACTTATATTTTTTAATCAATATAGATGAATTCTATAGAAAATATCATATTTTTTACTTTTGTTTGTCATGCGCATTCTAAGGGTAATTGATTCATATTAAAACAGTGTGCAAAAGATTATAGGAGAATATCATCATATGAAAAAAGTAATTTTAATAATTATCACTTTATTGATAACAAGCGCTATTTTTTTATCATCTGCTGCAGACGGTGATAGCCAAGAAGTACGTATTTTAATGATTAGTTCATATTCACCTAGCTTTATGACTTTTTTTGATCAAATATTTGGAGTTAAGTCATTATTAGAAGATATCAATTATGTCCTTGATGTTGAATTTATGGATTCTAAACGTTTTTATACAGAAGAGAATTTTAAGAACTTCACACAAAATTTAGAATACAAACTAAAAAATAGCCTACCCTACGATATCATTGTCACTGCTGATGACAATGCCATCAATTTTGTAATGGAAAATAAAGACACATATTTTATCAATACGCCTATTCTATTTTTAGGGGTTAACAACAAGGAGAATGCAAAAAAATACGCTGAAGATGATTATGTGACAGGCGTTATTGAAGAACCCTCTATAAAAGATACCATTGAATTGGCATTAGATTTACTACCTAAGGCTCGCAAAGTATATGCTATTGTCGATAGTACACCTTCAGGCCAAGGTGATTTAACAACATTTCTGGAACAAGCAAAATATTTTGAACAATTAGAATTTGAAGTCATTGATACAAGTTATTTATCTTTTAATGCATTTGATCAAACATTGCAGCGTATTGAAAAGGATGATATTGTTTTACTGCTTTCATTGTATGTCGATAAGAATGAAGTGAGAATAAGCTTTAAAGAAGGTTTAGAACACATCTTGGATCATATAAACACGCCTGTGTTTCACCCTTATCAACATGGTATTGGGGAAGGATTAATTGGTGGAAAAGTAATTTCACATTATGAACAAGGCCGTTATATCAGTCAAATGATTTTAAACTTGGTGAATGGACAAGATATTGCAACTTTAAAGTTAATCAATGAAAGTCCCAATAAATCCATTATCGATTATAAGATCTTACAAGCATTCAACCTTAACAAGGATGCATTGCCTACTAATGTCGAACTTATAAACTACAGTCCTACCCTATTAGAGGAATATGGCTTATTCATCCTGACCTTCTTAATGATCATCGTCATTGAGCTGATCATCATTATCAGTTTGATTCTTAACATTAAAAAAAGACATCACATAGAAAAAGAATTACTAGAAAAAAATAAGGAAATCTATCAAAAAAATGAAGCCATTCAAATCTTTAATAAAACACTGGAAGATAAGGTAACAGAAAGAACTACTGAACTAGAACTTGCAATGGATCATTTAAAAAATGCCCAAGACCGTTTGGTAAAAAAGGAAACCCTTTTATCATTTTCCAAACTTTCAAACAAAATTAATCATATGATCAACACACCTTTAGGCATTGCCTTTACAGATACAACATATATGATTAAAAGCTTAAAGGATTTAGAGAATCATATTAAGTCTGAAAGAGTCTCTAAATCAACTCTATCTAATCTTATAGCAGAGTCACAAGACTGTATTGAAAACATTCAATCCAGTATCCGTAAGTCAATTATGACATTAGAGGAAATGAAACGATTTTCTACTTATAATAAAACTGATTATGCACTGGTTTATGATTCGACAAAGCTTTTAACCCATAACCTAAAACAAAACAGTAAATTTGATAATGTAAAATTGCAATTTGAGTATCAAAATATCATCAAAATTCATATGCATGAGATGATTTTAAATCGAATTCTTTATTCACTCGTTGAAAATGCAGTTGATTTTAATCCGGATAAGGACCTTACCATCACCATACTTTTCTTGAAAGAAGCTGATCAAGTCAAAATCATAATAGAAGATGATGGCAAAGGCATTCCAAAAGATGAACAAGATAAAATTTTTCAACCCTACTATTCAACCAGTCCCCACAAAATTGGTATGGGATTATTTATCATTGAAACAATCATTTATGAAACATATCAAGGTAAATTCTATTTAGATCCTACCTATGAAAAAGGTTGTCGCTTTGTCATTACAATGGATGCGTCAGAAGAATTTCATCATATAGATTAATCATATGATAATTCACTGGATTTATTACGTTGGTATTTTTAATACCAACTTTTCTTTTAGAGGTGATACTTATTTAATAGAATAGAATAATCAGCTTATCGCTTTTCATGGCTGATGAGAACCTTTCTTTCAACGCATATTTTTTTAAATCTAACTTTAACCCTTTCTAATTCAGCTCAACAAACCCAAAAAAAATCCTCCAATCATAAGTCACAGCTAAGGTTAGAGGATTCTTTAATATGGTCATATTGTTATTATAAATCATAGGATTGGGCTAATGTTCTTATTTCATCTTGATGATCGATTAGAATTCGAACCAATTCCGGATCAAATATTTTGCCTGAATTATTTTGAATATAGGTCAAGGTTTCCGAGAAGGTCCATGCTTTTCTATAAATTCGATCATGACTTAAAGCATCAAAAACATCAGCTAAAGTTGCAATTCTAGCACCTAAGGGTATTTCCTTTCCTTTTAAGCCTCGTGGATAACCTAAACCATCAAACCGTTCATGATGACATAAAGTAATATCACTCGTCATTTTCATCACATCTGTATTGGAAACTGAAAACAATTGGAACCCTGCTTCACAATGGCTTTTCATCACTGAAAATTCTTCCTCTGTTAAAGGGTCTGGTTTGTTGAGAATGTAATCTGGAATAATAACCTTGCCTACATCATGAAGTGATGTTCCAATCTCAATAATACCCGCTGTGTAAGGCGAAATTCCTATTGCCTCTGCTAATTTTTTTGCGATTTTCGAGACACGATTCATATGAAAATAGGTACTCAAATCTTTGCCTTCCATAATTTGACCCATTTTCATAATTAAGTTTTTTTGCTGCTCCAAAGCAATTTCATTGATGAGAAAATTATCTATAATCAATGCTGCATTGGAAAGGAAAACTTTCAAAAGTTCATCATTTTTAAGTGGCTGATCTGTTTCCATGTAAAAATAGTTTATATGATTGAGTTTACTGGTATGTTTCGCAAAAATATATTTTTCTGAAATAACAATAACTTCAGCTTCCTTGGCATTTTTTATACACGAAGTCATCACTTCTGGCAAGTCTTTCACTTGACCTGAATAAGCCATAAATCGTCCTGTTGTTGCCAAGACATCATAAATCATTTCAGTTTCTGTCAAAATCATACCATCTTGTATACATAAATTTTCAATCATCATAACTGCACCTGTAGGATAGCAGGTCAAGGCACCTAATTGAATCAACATCCCTTCCAACAATTTTATAAGAGAGTCATATTGATATAAATTACTGGAAGCATCAATCACTTTTTTATAGCCTTGTTTTTGTCTTTCAATGACCTTAATATCTCTATAACTTCTTAGAGCTGCATAGGTCGTTGTATATAGTTTTTTAAGGGTTAACTCCACTTTTGTCTTGTAATCATTAATGTCATATTTAGTAATGACATCCAGTTCTGGTGCTTGTCCTGGTTGACCGGTTCTCAATACAATTCTCAATTGAGTATTCTTTAATTCATGACGTATGATATGAACCGCCTGTAATCCAGCATCTTCACTTTCCATGACAACATCCAAGAACAAAACAGCAATATCATCATGAGTTCTAAGAAAATCAATGGTTTCTTTAGCAGTATAGGTATGATGAAATACAACTGGATATCCATCAAATTTCATATGGCTTAAGGCTAAAAGTGTTGCTTCATGAATACTTTGATCGTCATCAGCTATGAGAATTTGATAATTATACAAATTTTTATAGGGTTCTTCTATTTCATCTTCAACAAGAAATGCCATCAAATCATCATTCTGGTTCATTTTTCCCCCTTTAGGTCTTTTAGAAATATTTTAAAGCATGCTCCTTCAGAACAATCTTCCATTGTTATATTGCCTTGAAGTCTATTATGTATGACATTATAAACAATATGCATCCCTAAACCACTACCACCTTCACCTCTTTTTGTGGTAAAAAACGGTTCAAAGATTTTTTCTTTGATTACCTCTGACAAACCTATGCCATTATCCTTGTAAATCAAAATAATACCTTGTGGGTCTTCCTTAAAATTCATTTGAATTTTATTGTTTGATCGATTTTCAAACCCATGAAGAATAGAATTTATAATCAAATTATTCAAGACTTGTGAATAAGATCCTGCATAAGATGTAATCATTAAGGCTGCATCACAATTAACTTCAAAGGAAACATCTTTATTTTTAAATTGAGTCATTAAGCTTTTAATAAGCATTTCTGTATAATTTTTTAAAGGTATTTCATCAACATCAAGATCATGGGAATCCACTGCGATTTGTTTGAAATTCTCCACAAGATCACCAGCTCTCTGAAGATTATCCAATAACAAAATTACGCCTTCTTCAATTTGACTCATATACTGTTCGAAGGCCGATTTTGATAATTTACCTTCATTTAAATTTTCCTTGACCGTTTTTGTCAATTCTTCTAAATGAGAGCTGACTGTAATACCTACACCAATTGGCGTGTTAATTTCATGGGCAACACCTGCCACTAAGGTTCCTAAGTAAGCCATTTTACTGGTTTCAACAAGTTCATCCTGTTGTTTTTTGATCAGCTCAGTACGTTCAATAACCATTGCCTCAAGATTTTGATTGAACTTTTTGATCTCCTTTGTTTTGATTTTAACTTGATATCTAGCATATAAGACAGACACGATCAATAAACCGGATAAACCTGCCAAAATCATTAATAATTGACCTAACCATTTAGGTATACTTGCTATAATTTCATTGCCAAACCATTTTTCAATGCTTAAGTGATAAAGAGAATTAGGGTCGTCTTTTAGATCTCTTAAATATTCATCAAAATGATTAAAAGTATCGGCGTATCCATCATCTAAGCTGATTAAATGCATTCTAACAGGATTAAGTTGTATTGGAGTCTTCACAACATGATACTTACCTTCATTTAACATACCAAATATCCTATTGACTACACCTGCATCAATGGTATTATTGGATATGGCTTCAAATATTTCTTCCTTGTTTTCAAACTCCACATATGTTGCATCAAAGGAAAACTGATTCATCGTATTGAGAATGCCATAGGTTCCGGTATAGTGAATGTCTGATTTTTGAACCCCTATTCTCTTATTGATCAAATCTTCCATTGCTGCTATTTCGCTGTTGGTTGTACTATAAACCTGTCCCCAGTTGATGAAAAGCACTTCATTGTTAAAATAATACTTCTCATCACGTTCAGTAGAATATGCAATACCTGGAATCCAATCGATACGACCATTTTCAAGATTTTTAAACATTTCATCCAAACTACCAAAAGTATATTTTAAATTTAAATCCTCTTGTTTTGCAAAATCATCTAATAAATCTATAAATAAGCCTTCTGCTTCTCCATCTTCATTCTCATAAAGCAGAGGTGGATTAGGATAAACGCCAACAATAATCTCTTCACTTTCAGCATAAGCAAAGGTCCATAAAAGAACCAATATCAAGCTAATCACAATCTTCTTCATTATAGCCTCCAAAACATTTTTATACTAATACCCATAGGATCATGGATAAAGCAATAGCCATATTTTTTTTTAAAAAGCAGATGGTTCTCTTTAAAGGTTTACATCGGTGTCCTCTATAGAATGCTGTTCTAGCTCACTTTTTTTGTTTAATCATTAAACTTTGATTGTCATCCATATTTTTTCCAAAGTCCATTTGTTCATTGGCATGTAATTTCTCTTTTACTTTCCATCATTTTGCACCTCTAGGGTTGGTGCATCATGTCATTGCCATGATTATCCTAGGCAACAAAGTAGCCATTTCCTCCTAAATCAATGGGCATCAGAACATCTCTGTTGCCAGGTTCAATGCGGTAATTTTTGACTTCCTCTTTGGTTTGTTTCAAAGTGATCATTCCGCAAGGACTGGAATGTTCCAAGCCTTGATTCGGTCCATGGCAATTTCAACACCATTATATAATGTCGCTCTGCTTTCTTCTCATGGTTTCAATTCCTCTCATAACATATAGGATCAATTTCGTTTCATATAAACCATTACCCTTTTACAGGTACAGGAAAACACCATCACATTTACAAATTTAGATGAAAATCATTCTATTGTTAAAACTTTCAAAAGACAAATTAATTGATCATCAAATCTTATAATGCAAAATTTTGATTCTCTATTCTCCTTTCGATATTGAATTATGTACCAAAATACGTTAAAAACCTGCACCATGTGCAGGTCAATTAAGATTTATATCACCTTATTATTCTTCTAGATTTTGTGCAAAATCATTAAGCTCCGATGTCAAAAGTCTAATTCTTTCAACTTCAGAGAAAAGTTCATTTAAACTAGCTGTTTGTTCTTCTGCAATACTTGATAAGTTTTGAGTTCCTTCATTTAACTTTTCAGTTACTATTCTCGATTCATTAATAGCTATTTGTGAACTTGTGACTTCCTTTCTCAACAATTCCAAATTATGAAATACAGCTTTAATATTCTCCGATGATAAAGCACTTTGACCAGCAATTCTTTGGAAAAGTTCTTTTGACTGAATGGTTGAGTCGGTACTGACCTTAACTTGTTGAAGAGTTGATTCTGAAGAATCAATGACATCTTTCACATCTACCTTGATTTGAGATAATAAATTTGTAATATTGGATGCAGCGACAGATGTTTCATCAGCCAACTTTCCAATTTCATCAGCAACTACGGCAAATCCTCTTCCAGCTTCTCCAGCTCTTGCTGCTTCTATTGATGCGTTTAAAGCCAGTAAATTTGTCTGGTCGGCAATGGTTGTGATTAAATTTGTCAATTCAATTATACTAAGTGTACTTTTTTCCAACTTAAGGACTTTTTCCTTTGAAAGTTTCGCGATTTCACCTAGCTCATTAATTTGGTTTACGGTTACATCTATAACCTCATGACCTGAAATTGTGGTTTCTTGAACGTCATTGATGCCTTTAATCGCATTTGTTGATTCACTTGAAATGGTTTCACTGTCCTTTGAAACACCTGTAAAGGCATTTTCCACCTTAGAAATAATCTCAGATTGTGTGTCACGAGAATCTGCAATGGTAAAGATGTCTTTTGTGATTTCTCACTGGTAATTAACAATTGAGAAAACTGCTCCGTCATGTTTATAGTGGTTTCTGTTAACACCCCAATGGAATTCTTCAAAGTCGACATGGTTTCATTTTTACTTTCAAGATTTTTATCCGTGATATAAAATAAATTTAAAATCATCTCTGTATTATTGACCATGATCAAATTCAAAATTATGATTTCAAGTAAGGGAATCATTGTATCTGAAAAAACCACACTTATTTGTGGTGTTAGTAAAAACTGTAAACCAACAATTACGACAACTACGATTAAACTTGTAACCCTAAAGTATTTTTTGTTAAAAGTCAATCCAGCGATTATAATGGGGATTAAGTGAAACAATTTTGCATGATCTGGATCAATGAAAATAATGACTCCAGTTAAAATAATAAAAATCCCTATGGTAATCTTTAGTAAATGTCTGGAATCTTTACTGAACCAGTACCATAAATTTGGAAATAATGTCACCAAAACCAATGGTAACATGTAAGGCAACACTTTCAAACCTTGACCTAAAACAACAGCAAGGGTTAAAATAGTCACCAGTATGAAAGTAAATAATGTCACTTTATTTAATAGACGATTAATTTTACTTAGCAAGCCACGGTTAGTTAAAAAATCCATAAATCCTCCTTTTGTCAAATTATACTAATGGAGTACCCATTTACAGAAATTCTAAGCAATATTTGTTTTATTTGTTACATACGTTCTCGAATATTTCCAACACAATAAACCAAAAAAAAGATTGAAAGCACCTGCTTAAAATGAACTTTCTTTTCCGACAATTGCGATCTCAGCGATGCATTCAATCTCCAGTTCATAATCATCCATAAAGATGATCTTCTTGTTATACGCATCTATTTTCTTGACCTCGCCTTTATACCGGATATACTTTCCACCTGCCTTCAGAAGATCCGCTTCAAAGTATACCACTTCCACTGCCACTGGACCAGGTAAAAGAGATTCAAGGTCTTGTAACTCTTGATCAATAACAGCCATCTCTGTTTCCGTGAGGATCTTTTTACTTTCAGTATATCTCGCAGTTTCCTGTACGGCAGCAGCATGACCCACCATGGCAGCAAAAGGTGCAAATTGTGCCGCTCTGTCGATGGTTTTCATTCTTGGTCTCGTTTTGGAAACATGGTGGGGCATATGAATCATATCACTATATTTACTCATCTTCATCACCTGCTCTATGTCCACCAATTTGATTGTTTCTTTCTCTTGTTGTGGCACCTGCTTGATAGTTTAAGCCCTTAAGTACAGCATTTTTACCAAATCTCTTTTTAATATCCAAAATAGCCTTTTGTAAATGCCTTTCCTTTTCAAGATTCTCTTGCTCTATCTTTTCTTCTTTTATTTTTTCTTCATAGTTTGTAAATAAATCTAATTGTTCATAAACAGGACCAGTTACAAGATTTGCATTTTCCAAATGATTAGCAACGATGCTGACTCGCCTTACAAAGAGATTGGGATTCACAATTTCATCAAAAAGCTTTTCCACGGCTGACATAATTAATCTTGTGGAGGCTGTAAATCTGCCTAAGTTGGTAGTACCCCTAGCATGTTTTGGTACTTTTCTACCATAATAATCAGTAGTAACTGAGCCTTTATAGTGATTACGGATGTTTTCATCGGTTAAATTATTGATATCATAACCCACTGTTAAAACAAGCTGATCGGTTACAAGTCCCTTGGCTACCAAATCAAGAATCAGTAAATCTGTCATCTCCTGTACAATGACTCTTGCCATTTCAAAGGGATAAGGTGCATGCAAGACTTGACCTGCTCCTGTACTTTTATTGGATGGTTTATAGGATTTCACATCTGCAATGGTACAAGGTTCGTAACCCCATGCATGGTCAATAAGAAGTTCTGCATTGATGCCAAAGAGTGAATACAGCAAATCCTCATTGTAATGGTCGTATTCACCACCTAGAGAACACCTCGCTATATCTCCCATGGTGTAAAGCCCATGTTCTTCAAGTTTCTTCCTGTAACCTCTTCCCACCCTCCAAAAATCTGTAATAGGTTTATGATCCCACAATTGCTCTCGATAAGAGATTTCATCCAAATCTGCAATGCGGACACCATCTTCATCTGCTTCTAGATGTTTGGCTACGATATCCATGGCAATTTTACATAAGTACATATTGGTACCAATACCAGCTGTTGCAGTAATACCAACGGTTTTTAAAACATCCAAAATGATGGTTTTGGTAAACTCCTTTGCAGTCTTGCCAGATGTGGATAAATAATGGGTAATGTCCATGAAGACTTCATCAATGGAATAAACATGGATATCTTCAGGTGCTACATATTTTAAATACACATTATAAATTCTTGTACTATAATCCATATATAAAGCCATGCGCGGTGGTGCAACAATATAGTCTATGGCATAGTCAGGTCTTTTTTTGAGTTCATCTTCAAAACATGATTTACCATTAAATTTATATCTTCGAAACACACTTAATCTTTTGGCATTTTCTTCTCTGACTTTCTGGACTACTTCAAATAGTCTGGCACGTCCAGATACACCAAAACTCTTTAGCGAAGGGGAAACAGCCAGACAAATGGTCTTCTCTGTTCGACTTGAATCTGCAACGACGAGATTGGTGTTTAAAGGATCCAGTGCCCTTTCTACACACTCTACAGAGGCGTAAAAAGACTTTAAATCTATGGCGATGTAAGTTCTGTTATGGGTCATTTGCTCCTCCTCATTCCCTATTATATCACGTCAACTACCCACACCTAAAGGTCATAGGTTTCTGTGCCACGATTATTTATGAAGAATAAAATATTTCCATTACAATTGAAGTCATATTGTAGGGATGTTTTCATTGAAAACCCTTGCTTTACAATAAAAAATTCGACAGCATATCATCTATGCAGTGTCGAATTTTTTTAAATTTCATTGATCACCCTAAAGTATTCTTCTTTTAAATTTTAACGGTTATAGGTTGAATTATTTTTGAAAAGCCAAAGGTTTCACGCCCTACCCGTTGGTAAAACAATATGCACTGCATTTTCATACTCATAAATCGTTGAGATATGAATCTTCCCTTTTAAGCCTCTTATAACCAAATCACCAATTAAGTTTAAATCCAATCCCATTTTACTGTCTGTAAAATTATGAAGATGATAAGGATCAAACATTCTTTCCTTCTCTCCAAGGATTTCAATCTTAGGATCATAATAGATCATTTCAATTGTTTTGCTGTCTGTTTTTATTAGAACCTCAATGGTTCGTTCATCACTTGATGCCATTTTATTGGAATAAGTGAGCAACCATTTTAGCAGCAGATTCAAATGCTTTTGTGAATGATCAACCTCTTGTTCACCATTGAGTTTAAAGATTACCTTTTGATTAAAGGTTCGATCTGTATTGATAATGTCGTTTGTAACCACCTCAAAAGACTTTATAAGATTAAAAGTTTTATACTCTAAATCATCGTAAGGATCCAGATAATAACACATTTGTTCAATGACTTCCTTCATTTCGTTTTGGTTATTATGAAGCAAATTTAAAGAATTATTAAACTGGTACAGTAATTTACCATCTAGTTTCTCACTTATCTTGCTTAAATAGGAAATCAAAGTGATGGATGTGCCAATTGGTGTATTCATTTTATGGGCGATATTGGAGACCATACTTCTCACCAACATATTTTTCTCGTTGGCCAAGTTCTTTTCCTGCATGTCTTCTATGGTTTCCAAAGAAGCAACCAGTTCTTCATTTAAGGCATATAGCTCCTGGGTACGTTCACTGACCTTATGTTCCAAAGTTTCATTGTTTTTTCGAATTTCAGTAAAGGCATCATTGAGTTCCATTCGCATCTTTTCTACAGCTTGAGCCAGTAAGCCAATTTCAGTTTTATTTTTAAGCACGCGATGAGATATGGGATGACTTAACATGCCATGTCCTATTGCGGTGATTTGTTGAGATAATGTTTGTATTGGTGATGTCAAAAAATGACTGACAATAACAAGTAAAATAACTGTCGCCATAAGACCTGCAATAACAATAACAAGGGTACTGCGCCTTATAATATCAATGTTTTTAAAAACTTCATTATAAGGTGGTGCTACGGCAACAATCCATTGGTTCTTCAACCTGTAGAATCCCAAGATCTTTTCTTCACCAAAAAATTCATATTTGATAATACCTGTATCACTGGCTTCAAAATAATCTTTCATATAAGCATAAACACCGTTTTCCACTTCTTCCAATGAATCTTCATAAGAAAAAATAGGATGTACCAAATAGTGATAATCTGCATTAAAAAGAAAGGCATAGCCACTGTCATAAACTTGTATGGATTCAATCATGTTTTCAAAATTTTCAAAGAGTAAATCGACACCAATGACACCAATGACAACATCATTTATGATAATTGGCGCAGAATAAGTCATAAATCTTTCCTCTAAAAACAAGTCGTCATAGGGTTCTGTCCATTGATCTTTTTTCTCATGGATTGGTCCATAATACCAAGCCATTTTATCACTTTCAACCATATCTTCAGGAGATAATGGATCTATGATTTGAACATATGCATCCTCTTCACGGACATACAAAATATCCTCAATGCCCTCAGTGAGTTCTGTATTAAAAACAATATAGAAATCATAATTATTGGTAAGACTTTCAGCAAAGCTCAAGACTTGTTTTTCAAGTTCTGGCAATACTTGATCAAAGTACTGACCATCATCTTCTTCCAGTATTTTATCCAAGTCTACATAATTGGACACCAGTAAAGAAAAGGTTTGAATTTTGAGTGCCATATCACTCATGACCTTCTCAAGATCATTGCCTATTTTAACCGCTTGCAATTCCAAGTATTGACTGGCTTCTTCATCAATCACTTGAATGGTATTATCAAAGATGAAAAGTGAAACAAGCACAACAACCAAACTAATGGACAAAACAGTTACCAGAATCATTAAACTACGCAATTTTATCATAAAATCTCTCCTAATTTATCTATACCCTTTTAATAGGGTTATTCTCAAATAAAAGAGTTTTTTTTAAAAGTGTTTGGAAATCAGGAGAAGCATATCTATTCTAATAAATTCCATTGATTAGTTGAGATTTGAAATCATGCATTGTCATATAATTCAATATGTAGCGTTGCATCATTATGTTTGAACGGTACATGCCAACCAAACTGCACATGCAATTTGATAACCAATGAACCTCCCCCGCTTAGCCTATCAATTCGACTTGAAGTGGGGGTTTCTTATTTCAACTGAAACATACCTCAAACGAAGTGATG
>JAFGVN010000044.1 GCA_016937975.1 Clostridia bacterium | reverse complement strand
GGTTCATTTATTCCAAAACATGTTGTCAAATTGGCTTGTCCATCAAAATCGATCATCAAGACTTTCTTGCCTAGTTGCATTAATGAATAACTTAGATTTAAAGTTGTTGTTGTTTTAGCTACGCCACCCTTTTGATTTGCTATTGCAATGATCTCCGCCATTCTAATCCTCCTTTGCCTACCTATAATTTCCACAATTAAAAAAGGGACACTTGTGAGTAAAGTATCCCTAAATTAATAAACTTTTATTCTTTTTTATCTACTATTTCTTTTGTGTCCATTACACCGAGGTATACACCAGCTGATACATTGATTCTATCAAACATCAGTTTTTCACGTGTATTATCAGGTTTGACTACAAAGGATGAGAACTTTACAAACGTTGTAAATTCAACGATTTCAACGTATAACTCTTTGTAGTCTAACAACCGTCTCAACGTGCGGGGTGTGTGGGAACATATCTACACAAATGACATCTTCCACATCGTAACCAAACTTTTGCATTTGAATAAGATTCTCAGCCAAGGTTTTAGGGTTACAAGAAATATAAGTTATATTCTCTACTTTGTAATTTAAAATCTTCTCTAAGGTTCTTTCTAAAATACCCATTCTTGGTGGATCAAGAATAATCATATCTGGTTTTTCTTTCACTTCATCCAATTTAACAAATACATCTCCTGCAATGAATTTTGCATTGGTGATGTTGTTAAGCTTTGCATTTTCATTGGCTGCAACAACAGCATCTGGTACAAGTTCTATACCAACAACTTCTTTGGCTTTCTTTGAAACAATCTGCCCAATGGTACCTGTACCACTAAACAAGTCGAATACAACTTTTGAATCAAATCCACTCATATAATCCATTGCTGTTTGATAAAGCAGTTCGGCACCTTTTGTATTGGTTTGGAAGAAAGAATAAAAAGATACTTTAAACGTTAAATCAAATAACTTTTCAAAATAATATTCTCTACCATAAAGGGTTTTAATCGGACCTGACACCACATCACCTAAACCGTCGTTTAAGATATGAAGAATACCAACAATAGTGCCTTCCAATGGCAATGCTAGAAGCATCTCAACAAATGCTTTTTCATCGAGTTCATTTTGCGTTGAAGCAGAAAGTCCAATTAAAATCTCACCTGTTTTTAAACCTTTTCTTAAAGTAAGATGTCTCCAGAACCCTTCATGTGAATTCTTGTTGTATTTCGGTAATTGACTTTCTCTTGCAAAAATCAAAATGGCATCAGCGATTTTTCTGAAATCACTGTCACACAGGTGACAATATGGCACACTCACAACATCATGCATTCTACCTTTTTTGTGCATACCGAGTTCTAAAATACCACCCTTTGATTCATCACCAAAAGAAAACTCCATTTTATTTCTATATTCATAGACATCTGGACTTGAAAGAATCCCATTAAACCGGAAATCTCGAATACCACTGTCTTCGATCAATTGTCTTACCATGTGAGCTTTATGCTCAATTTGAACTTCATATGGCAGTGTTTGAACAGCACATCCACCACAACTTCCAAAATGTTCACAAAAAGATTCAACTTCCTGAGGCGATCTTTCCAATACTTCAGTTAAAGTCGCATCAATGTGATCTTTTCTTCTTTTCTTAATACGAGCCTTAACTTTTTGACCTGGTAAAGTATTCTTCACATGAATCCACTTATCATTTACCAAACCAACGCCTTTATTGGGAAAGCGCAAATCTGTAATATTTAATTCTATTAATTCTCCTCTTTTCATGTCCATCTCCTTTTTTGTACTCGCCTATTATAATATGATATGAAGCAGAACACAACCACAAATTTTGACATTTTAATGTGATTACTGGTGATTTCAATACAAAAAAATATTTCGTATACCGAATTTTATACATAATGCATTACTTTTTTTAGTCTATTGCCACTGTATATAAATGGTGCTATACTCCTTCTGTACAAGGAGGAATTATGGCAAATTATTACGGAGAAATTGCAGCACTCGCCACGGCATTTTGCTGGTCTATCACAGCAACGTCCTTTGAAGTCGCAGGAAAAAAAGTTGGATCCATGCCCCTTAATCTTATGAGGTTATTAATCGGTATGGTCTTTTTAAGTACATTTACATGGTTGACAAAAGGTCATCTACTGCCCTTAGATGCCAGCTGGAATACGTGGAAATGGTTGTCACTTTCAGGATTAATCGGTATAGTTATTGGAGATCTGCTTTTGTTTGAAGCTTTTGTTAGAATTGGTGCAAGAATCTCCATGCTTATTTATGCCAGTGTTCCACCGATGAGTGGCATTTTAGCTTATTTCTTGCTGGGAGAATCCATGACTATGATTCAAATTGCAGGGATGTTTGTCACCCTTGCAGGGATTGCAACAGTTATTCTTGTAAAAGGTGAAGAGAAAAAAGTCAAATTGTCTCATCCCATTGCAGGCATACTCTTAGCCTTCGGTGGCGCTTTTGGTCAGGCACTTGGTTATATAATCGGTAAAATGGGTCTTGAGAACTATGATGCTTTCCAAGCTACTCAAATCAGACTCATTGCAGGTATTATTGGCTTTTCCATCTTGTTTAGCTTGCGAAAAAGATGGGGTCCATTCTTTAATTCTTTTAAAGAAAGAAGAGCGATGAAGTTTATTACATTGGGCTCCTTCTTCGGACCATTCTTAGGGATCTCATTATCCTTATTGGCAATCCAATATACCAACCCAGGTGTAGCATCCACACTAACATCCATTACACCTATTCTGATTATACCCATTGCCATCTTTATTCGTAAAGAAAAGGTTCATGCCAAGGAAATCTTTGGTGCATTAATTGCAATCAGTGGTGTTGCCCTCATCTTTATGTAGAAAAAGAAAACCTAATGGCTTTATAAAGCCATTAGGTTATTTTATTTGTTTTGAGCGTAAGTCATTGCAACTTGTAAATCCTTGAAATAATGCTCTTCTTTTATTTTACTGTTCAATCCAGATTTCTTTAACGCTTCCAATGGCTGTACATTGATACCTACCATATAAACATCAAAGTGATTATGTTTACTGATTTCAAACATTCTTCTTAATGCATGGAGTGCAGTTGCATCCATAGAAGGTACTGCAGTCATATCCAATATTAACACTTCAGTATGAGACTGAAGTTGATTCAATGTTGATAAGAACTTGTCTACCGCACCAAAGAAAAATGGTCCATTGATTTTGTACAACTGAATTTTTTCATCTGGATTTCTTAAATCCTTTAATGAAACGGTTTCATCTTCATCCTTTTCTTCAGATGCATCAAAGGTATTGGTATTGACAGAAGTCACATCACTCATACGCTTCATAAATAAGAATGCAGCCAAGATCATACCGATTTCAATGGCTTTCACCAAGTCAATTAAAACGGTCATAAAGAAAGTTACCAGTAACACAACCACATCACTTTTTGGTGATTTGAAGAGTACTTTAAACTCTCTCCACTCGCTCATATTATAAGCAACGTAAATTAAGACTGCTGCCAAAGACGTTAATGGAATCATTTTCGCCAAAGGCATGAAAATCACTAAAATTAAAAGTAAAGTGATTGCATGTACAATACCAGCCACAGGTGTTCTACCACCATTACGAATATTAGCCATAGTTCTTGCAATGGCACCTGTAGCAGGAATACCACCAAATAAACCTGACATCATGTTGGCTACACCTTGTGCAACTAGTTCCATGTTAGAACGATGTTTGCCGCCTATCATACCATCAGATACAACTGCTGACAACAAAGATTCTATAGCGCCTAAAATTGCAATGGTAAAGGCTGGTGCAATGAGCATTTTAATTTGTTCCAAATCCAATGTAGGCAAACTGAATTTAGGCAAATCAGAAGATAAATTTGCAAATTTCGTTCCAATGGTTGCCACATCTAAATTCAAAACCTTAACCAACACAGAAGTAACCAATAAGGCAATCAAAGCACCTGGTACCTTTTGAGTGACTTTTGGCCAAAAGATAATAATCAGTAAAGCCAATAAACCAATCAAAGTGGTTTGTATGCTTATAGAGTTAAAAGACTCAAAGTAGACCTTCCATTTTTCAATAAATTCTGCGGGGAGATCTCCAGTTTTTAAACCAAAGAAGTCTTTAATTTGAGAAGAGAAAATAACCAAAGCAATACCGCTTGTAAAACCTGTTGTAATGGGATAAGGGATGAACTTAATCACACTTCCCATCTTTAACAAGCCCATTATAATGAGCATGATTCCCGCCATAATAGTGGCAATGGTTAGTCCCATGACGCCATACTTCATCACAACGCCATAAACAATTACCATAAATGCACCTGTAGGGCCACCGATTTGAACGCGGCTACCACCTAAAAGTGATATAAAGAAACCTGCGATAATTGCTGTATATAAACCTTTTTCTGGTGATACACCTGAAGCTATAGCCAAAGCAATGGATAGGGGTAATGCAATAATGGCTACAATAATACCGGCAATCACGTCCTTACCAAACTGCTCTTTATTATAGTCTTTCATGGTTGATATTAATTTTGGTTGTAACTTTGACATAATCTCATCTCCTATACCTAATAAGTTACATAAAAATCTAAAAAAAGCCCGAAGGCTTAGTTTTATTTATTTAATTATTTAGGTTGCACTAAACCTTTACCTAATGGTAAAACAGTTCTACCAAATTGGTTGTTGATCACAATAGCACCTGAACCATAGAATGATAACATTGCAATTAAGAATTCAGAATAAGCTGCTAAATCATGCATTGCTTCTTTCATGATACCAAATGTAGACATTGATAATCCTAAGAATAATAGGTCAATTAAAACGAAAATTGAGAATAATACTTTGTTAGTAGTTAATGAACCAATTGTCATAAATACTGAGAAAATACCATAACCAACAAATGCAAAAGCTAATTGATTTGAGTCACCACCCATTAAACCTTCACCAAACACACCACCTGAAGCCATCCAAGTAAATGCAATTGCATACCAGAAAAATGCGTAACCACCGAATGCAGTAGCACCGAATAAGTTATTTTTCTTAGCATCTTGAATACAAGCATATAATTGAGCTGATGCACCTAAGAAAAATGCCCAAGGAATAATATTTGCTGTACCAACTGTCCAACCAAGCTTCTGAGATGAAGCAACTAATGTTACCATTGCTAAACCAAATAAACCAACTGGCGTAGGATCAGCAACGACTATCTTTCTTTCTTCCATGATTATATATCCTTTCAAAACAATAAATAATAGGCTCATAAAGAGCCTTCATAAACTTCCTTCTGTAGTATATAGGATTGTTAATTGTTTTTCAAGCGTTTTCTTTCTAATATTTTTATAGATTTTTAATATTTCATAATATTTCATAAAACTTAGACAGAACGGAAATGTTTTCTCTCAATTTACATTTCCTACCCATGTAAAATCCTTAAAATTACCTATTTTCTACAAGTACTCCTAAAATAGATTACACCAAAAAAGAAGATGCTAAACATCTTCTTCATAAGTCATCCATTTTTCTAATAAACCTTCCAAAACGATTTGAACGTTTTCAATGTTCTTCTGCAAAGTCATCAGCTTTTCATAATTACTTTCCTGACTCATTTCAGCCTTTAAGTTTTCTAGCTTTTCTTCTTCATAAGCAATTTCAATTTCCAAGGTTTCCTTTTCTTTTTGCTTAAAAATATTTAATCCAGATTTCTTATTAGTGGTTTGAGGTTCAGTTTTATTTGCTACTACATTCTTTTCCTTTTGGGTCTTAACAGGTTCTATTTTCTTTTTCTCATACTCTTCTTTGAAATATTGATAATTCCCATCATAAGTAACCAGTTTTTGGTCTTCTATTTGAATCACTTTTGTGGCTAACTGATCAATAAAATATCGGTCATGGGAAATAAATAACACGGTACCACCAAATTGGCGTAAGGCTTGTTCTATCATTTCTCTGGAATCAATATCTACATGGTTTGTTGGCTCATCTAAAATCAGAAAGTTAATTTTTTCCTCCATCATCATACAAAGAGACAAACGCACCTTTTCACCACCAGATAGATTGGAGACGATTTTAAAAACATCATCACTGTAGAACAAAAATCTTGCCAGCTTTCTTCTGGCATCCAATTCTGTGAGGGCATAAGTTTCCTTAAACAAATCCAAAATTGATTTTTCTGGGTGTTCAAAAAATATTTCTTGTTCCATGTAACCAACTTTTGCACTTTCAGTAAGCTTTACAAGACCTTCATCAGGTTCTTCTTGCCCTAATATCATTTTCAAAACCGTTGTTTTTCCTGAGCCATTCTTGCCTAAGAAAGCTACAAAATCTTTAAAGTATATATCAGCTTCACTATTTATAAGAAGCTTTTTATCTTCAAAACTTTTCGATAACTCTCTCATGCGAACAACTTCTTTACCAGATCGCTTTTCTTCATTGAAAGCCAAACCCATTTTCTTTTGTTCCATCATGGGGCGATCTATTTTTTCTATACGATCAATACGTTTTTCCATGGCTTTTGCCTTTACAAACATCTGCTCATTGTCTGCTCGTGTTCCCCAATCTCGAAATCTCTTAATGGCCTCTTCCATGGCTTTTATTTTCTTTTGCTGTTGTTGGTACTGCTCTAATTGCGCTAAAAGTCTTCGTTCTTTTTCAGTTACATAATAGGAGTAATTACCTAGGTAACGATGGGTTTTATCCTGTTCAATTTCATAAATCTCTGTAACCACATGATCAAGAAAATAACGGTCATGGGAAATAATCAAAACTGTCCCATCATAATCCTTTAAATACGCTTCTAGCCATTCTACAGAATCTAAATCCAAATGATTCGTTGGTTCATCCAACAATAAAATGGAAGGTTGCTCCAATAATATTTTAGCTAAAATGACTCTGGTTTTCTCTCCACCGGACAAGATATCAAAAGATTTTTCTATAAACTCCTCATCGAATTTAAAACCACTGCATATTCTGTTAATTTTCTCATCAACTTGGTAGCCACCTTTAAATTCAAAGGTATGCTGTAATTCACCATATTGCTTCAAATACTTTTCATAATTGGGATGTTCACAATCCATCAATTTCTCTTCGAAAGTTTTCATCTCTTTTTCAATCATAAAAACTTCTTCAAAAGCCAGTTTTAAGACTTCAACAGCCTTCATCCCTGGATAATCAGGAATTTGGTCTAAGTAACCTACTGTGGAATTTTTCTTATAGAAAATTTGACCACCATTAATAGGTTCCACGCCTGCTATTATTTTAAATACGGTAGTTTTACCCGTACCATTTCTTCCAATTAAACCAACTCTGCCTTTAGTATGCAGTTCAAAGGACACATCACTAAAGACTTGGTTAGCCCCATAAAATTTACTTATATTTTGTAACGATAATTCAATCATAATTGCCTCTATTCTCTTTGAAGTTCACTATTGTTCTTGTTATCCCTGTCCCTCCCGCACAAAGTCACAAAAAAACACGGTACTATCCGTGTTAACAAACATATGATAGTTGTTTAAAAGACTTATTTTTTTGCAGACTTATCCCGTAATCTGCTTGAATTGAAAATAATACCAGCATAATGGATTGGTAAATATTCAAATTTTGTCATTAAAACAAACTGTTCCATAATGAGCCTCCTATCACTATAATAGCACATGAAGCAAATGATTTAAATTACAAAGCTGTTACACCAAATCTGTAAAACACATTAAATAATGGTCAGCATCTTTCTTAATATCATCCATATATTCTTCAGATAAAGCATCATAAATGGCTACGACGTCCATGCCTGCTGCTTTTCCTGCCAATACACCTGCATGGGTATCTTCAAATACAAGACAATCTTCTGGTTTTAATCCCATCAGTTCTGCTGCTTTTAAAAATACATCTGGTTCTGGCTTACCTTTAGAAACATCACATGAAGTAACAAGAACCTCAAAGTAATCGTATACACCATTACTTCTTAAAACCTGCTCTGCAAGGGTTCTAGAGTTACTCGTAGCAATACCCATTTTTATATTTTGAGATTTCAAGTGATTTAACAGGTCTAAGATGCCTTTCTTAAGTGGAATCTTAGTGGCATAAAACTCTTCTGACATGTCAATCCACGTTGCTTTTATGGTTTCCACATCTTCTTCTAATTGAAATCGATTTTTAAAGTAATTCGCTGTTTCAGTAAAACTACAGCCTTCAATGGCTTTCTGCAAATCTACAGGTACCTGATGACCACGATCCTCCAAAAAAATACGATCAATGTCCTCCCATATCCACATGGAATCTACCAGTGTGCCATCCAAATCAAATATTATTCCTCGATACTTATTAACCATATCTTCCTCCAAAAAAACAGCCCGAAGGCTGATTTTACTTTTATAGACCTAGTGGTTTAAATCTTTGATCTGCTCTTTCAAAGAACACCTCTCGGTTCACAATATTTCTTACATGAATGCCTTCTCCAATCAGTCCAAGCTCATCATAAGCTTCAAACTTAATGAAGATACATCCTTCTTCTTCATGAATTTCCTGAATCGTTAAATTTAAGGTAACTGTTTCTCCAACTTTAGTTGGATTTTTATGTGTAATACCCATTTCATTTCCAACAGAAATAATGCCTTCTGACAATCTTGGATCAATCATTTGTACAGATGCTTCAATGACCATTGAAACAAAACCAGGTGTTGCAAATAAGTTACTTAATCTTTTTGTACCATAATTATGAGCTGCGTCTGCTTCAGTTATTTTCTTTTGGAAAACATGTTTTTCCCCAACTTGAAATTTAGAAATCTCACTCATTGTCTCACCTCCTGATATTGTATTTATACCACATCAAAAAGTATACAATCACTAATACACAGAATTAACATAGCTATGGATCACAGAATCCTTATAGACGCGACTAAAAACATTATATTTTCTTAGACGTTTCAAGATATCAGGACTCATGGAATGAAAAATTGCACGATAATAATCCTTAAATACAATTTCAAACAATTGACCACATAAACGATTGGATTGTAAATTCAAGAAATATGCCTCTATATTCTCATAATTAACAAGTTCCAATAAACCTAAAGTTGCTTCATCTTTCAACTTATAGTACTCAAATTCCTCTTCTTTAAATAAAGCTGATTCCTTTGGATCAAAGGTTTCTAATTCTTGAGCTTGTAAGTTTGCATATTTTGCTAAAATATTATAATACTGATAGTTATAAAGACATTCCTTGTAATCTTTTAAAGGTACACTGAATGGTCCAAAATTCAAGGATTGAATAAATGCATAATTTTTTTGAATAAATTCAGTCTTTGACATTTTTCCTAGAGAATACTCATCAATTAAGGCATCTCTATTTTGAAAGAATTTTTCCATCATTGATTCTTCCATTTTTTTCTTAAGCATAAATGCTCCGTTCTATTCACCAATTATTTTCTTTGGTACAAAATTTAAAAAATCTGATGACACCATATGATAGTGCACTTCATTGATTAACCCTTGCAAGCTTAAATGCCAACAATATTGGGTATGTAAATGACCATACACCACATGTTTGACTTTATACTTTTCCAATAATTCCTGTATTTTGGAATATTCCTTTTGATCATTTGTCGGTGGATAATGTAACATCACGATTAAATTACAAAAACCATCCTTTGCGGCTTTGGACAAAGACAATTCCAGACGATGCAATTCTCTTTCATAGATGCGCAAATCATCTTCAGAGAACCCATCTGTATTGGGAGAAATCCAACCTCTTGAACCACATATTGCCCAATCTTCATATACTTCATATGAATTTTGTACAAAAGTCAGACTCTCATAAACACCATTCATTTTTGTCAGTGTACCCCACCAATAATCATGATTGCCTCTCGTAATAATCTTCTTACCTGGCAGTTCATCCAGCCATATAAAATCAGCCTCCGCTTGACCAAGGTTCATTGCCCAGCTTGTATCACCAGGCAACAAGACTAAATCCTCGTCCTTTATTTGTTCAAGCCAGCCTTCTTTTATTTTATTCACATAATCAACCCATCGATCACCAAAGATGTCCATAGGCTTATCTACAGATAAGCTTAAATGTAAATCTCCAATCGCATAAATGGCCATGTTTGCTCCTTATACTTTCTCGTAAAAGAAGGAAGCTTTCACTTCCTATTTATTGCTGTCATTTGAAAACAATTGATAAGTGGGTAATTCATCCTTGATTCGATTAAGAAGTCTTTCTAGGGCTTCTTGATCATTTGAATTGACAATTTCATCAAAATCATCTTGGAATGCCATTGCCACATCTTGTTTACCTGTACTTTGCAGCATACGAATGGAATCCACAATATCTCTTATGATATTTGATTTTTCCTCAAATAATAATTGTGCTTTAATGATTTCATTTCTGATTTCACACATTTCATCATCTAATCTTGCCGCTGCTTCAGCAGAAGCTCTTAGTCTCAATTTAATATTTTCAGGCATCTTTTCCTTATACTTATAGTTTAAAGAATGTTCAATGGTTGCCCAGAAGTTCATAGCCAAAGTTCTGATCTGAATTTCAGCTAATATTTCTCTTTCACCATATGCCGTTTGAACGGGATATTTTATAATCATGTGGTAACTCTTGTAACCACTGTCCTTTTTATTATGGATATAGTCTTTTTCATATACAATTTGTAAGTCACGACCATCTCGCTCGCGTATAATTTTTACAACAGAATAAATATCGTCTTGGAATTGACACATAATACGAATACCAGCAATATCTTCCATTTCCTCTTCAATACGCTCTTCGTTTATGCCGTTTCTATGAGATTTTTCAATAATACTTGAAATTTTCTTTACTCGACCTGTAACAAATTCGATCGGTGAATACTCACTCATATCCCGATATTCTTTACGAATGGCTTTGAACTTTACTTTCAATTCTTCAACTGCTTGTTCATATGGTAATAATAGCTTTTTCCACTGTCTAATTCTATTCATAGCACACCCCATTTACTTCGATTACTTAATATTATTATACCAAGAAACCCCATGGATTGAAATATCATATAAACTTTTTAACCGCTGGACCATTTAAATAATCGACTTTATCACCTTGTATAGCATTCAGTGATTCCAGTTGACCCATAATCATATCCTGTATCTTCCACCAACTCATATCCCAATTGCAAAACAAAGTCTCTTCTTTAGGTGCACGACCCAGCAAGCGTTGAAATGTGATCTCAGGATGTGTATAACGTATGAAATCTACTACTTTATCCACAAAGGACTCAACAGAATCCACAGTAAATTCATTATTTTCAAAAGATTTGCCCATAACTGTATTTTTTAAGATATAAAGTGAATGAATTTTAATCATATCTACTTTCAAAGCCGTCAAAGTTTTAGCCGTTTCAATAATATCATCATGATCATCCCATGGCAAGTTTAAAATTAAATGTACCCCTATCTTAAAGCCATAGGTTTTAACCCTCAAGACAGCATCTAGAAATTCAGCAAACCCATGACCTCTGTTAATATTCTTCAAAGTCTTATGATTCATGGATTGAAGTCCTAGTTCAATGGAAATATTCACTTGATAAGCTTCTGAAACATTTTTAAGGATTTCAAAATAGGCATCATGAATACTGTCAGGTCTTGATGAAATACAGATTTCCACAACCCCTTCTATACAAGCCTCTCGTACAACTTTTTCAAATAGATCTAAAGGCATATATGTATTGGTGAAATTTTGAAAATAGGCGATATACTTCTCAGCCTTATATTTTTTTCTTATCAGTAAAATATTTTTTTCTAGCTGCTCTTTAACGGATAAGCTATTGTCTTGACTTTCAAACCCAGTACCAATTTCACCACAAAATGTACATCCTCCAATACCACATGTACCATCTCGATTGGGGCATGTAAGGGGTAGATTTACTGGAATCTTATAGACTTTTTCATGATATTGATCTTTCAGATAAGATGAATATTTATAATAACGTTCCATAGGCGCTCCATTCATGTTTATAACCTCCACTGATTGTACCAAAGTGTTTCTAAGTTTACAATCTTCTTTTCATATCTATGTGTTATATAAAAATTGATAGATTATTTAAATACTTGAAAAAAATCTCTTTCAGGACCTCTGGCTCTTCTTTCATATCTTCATCCATCCACTTTACAATTACATTCCAAACCGCACCTATATTAAAATCTATCAAGTATGCAATTTCCTTTGATGTAAATCTTTCAAACAAAAGATGTGACATATCGAGTATCTCATTATGAATCATAGTTTCTGTAAAATGTTTTTCGTGCAATTTGTGACTCGATTAAAATCGTTTTGACCGTAATATCTTTATAAGAGTAAGTCTTCATTAATTTTAAAAGTGCCTCTTTTATTTCAGTTCTGGATCTAACAGCACTTAGATTTTGTGTTACGTTCATATAATAACCTTTCTGACACATTTTGCTAAATTTGTGTCACTTATATTGAAAACATTGATTTTGCACTTGATGTATTATACCATCCTTTTAAAAGTGACACAAAGGTCTCCCTTTGAAAGGCGGTTAATTATGCATGAAATGGTTTGGTTCTTTCCAATTTTATTTATCTTTCACGACATGGAAGAACTTATTGGTCTTCATCCATGGCATGAACCTCCCCCGCTTAGCCTATCAATTCGACTTGAATATTATGATGGGCTTTGAATGGTGTTTTCTTTGTTCTATACATAATGTAACTCCCTTTCCAAAATATACGAACTTACGTTCTTATTATATCTTGAAAAGTTTGCAAACACAAGGAAACAGAGTATAAAAATTAGTCCTTTTCATGGCTAATAATCAACTCTCTG
>JAFGVN010000043.1 GCA_016937975.1 Clostridia bacterium | reverse complement strand
TAGTGCTCGCACACTCGTTACTTTAGTTGTGAGTTAGAGCATAAAATTTAGGCAGTATTAGGTAATTTAATCTGTAAATTGAGGGAAATAAAGAACGTCAGGAACTGGCGGGTTAGCTTAGTCCATTAAAAGCTGTTAGGCTTTTCTACCTAAGAATCTTATGACTTTAATCGTGAGAAGTTCAAAAGGGTCTTTGTTCATCTCTTGTATAATCATTATGACCATGTCTAACGAGATAAATTCTTGTAGTCATGTTATTTACCTTTCATTTAAATCAAATAATTCCATAAGGTGAATTCTTTGTTTCTTTTGATCAAATGCCATTGGTTGTGTGGTTTTCAAACGGTTGTAACCCATTCGTTTCCAAAAGGCAAAAGCGCTTTTATTACTGTCAACAACAGCTAAACGAAGTACTTTTCCACCATGTATTTTCACATAATTTTTTATCCATTGATGGGCTTCTTGTCCTAGACCTTGATGGTGCATGTTTTCACTGATCATAAACAATCCTATAAACCATATATTTTTACGATGATAATCCTTTAATAGATCTATTAACCCAATACACTCATCTTCTAAATATATACCAAACAATAATTTATCTTCGATGGTTTTATTTTTAGGAACATCATGAAAAAATTCATTCAAATCACTTTGATTGAAAACTCTGCCATAAACATCATTGAAATATCTTGGATTTTCTTCATAGACTTTTTCAACATCTAAGATATCGTGATGATCAATTGCTCTGATTTCCATTTTGCCACTCCTCTTTTAAAAAGCCATATATATAAAGATCTTGTGGCTTATTTCTAAAAATCATATACTGTCTCAACAAACCTTCTCGTTTAAAGCCTTGCTTTTCCATAGTCAATTGCGAAGGTCTATTTTCAGGATAGACCAAGCCTTCAATTCTATTAAGTTTAAGAATCTGAAAACCAAAATTTATTAGAGCTTTTAAAGCTTCCGTCATATATCCTTTTTGATGATATTTGGGATTAAGTTCAAAACCTACTTCTGCCCTGTTATTAGGTGGACTATAAGCGTGAAAACCACAAGTACCAATCACTTTATGCTCTTCTTTTAATTCTATTGCAAATCGAATCATTCGATTCAAATCGTAGCCTTTCTTAAAATTCTCAATCATGGCATAAACTTCATGAATTTCCTCAAAGGGAAACATTCCAAAATACAACATGGCTTCTTCAGAAGAAAAAGTTTCAAATAAATCCTCTGCATCTTTTACGGTTATCTTTCTTAGAATTAATCGTTCTGTTTCAATATAAGGAAAATCACTCATCTAAAGCCTCCATTGCTTCAATAAGTTTCAAGTAGCTGTTGCATTCATAGTAAGGCAAATCTTTCAAAGGTTTATTTTTTTCATGATTAAACCAAATAGGTTGTATCCCACTATCGTGAGCCCCTATAACATCATATTTAAAACTGTTGCCGATATACCATACTGTATCGGCTTCTAAAATCAACTTATTTAAAGCCAATTGAAATATTCTTGAATCCGGTTTTCTGATCCCATAATCAGCTGTTGATATGACAAATTCAAAGGCATCTTCCAAGTCATATATTGACAGTTCATCTCTCAAAGTCTTTTCGCTAAAAGTGGTATTGCTCAGAATTGCAACACGAATGTCATTTGATTTTAGATAGTTCAGATATTCATAAAAATCATCGGCTAGATGTCTTTTAAAGGCAACTCTATTAAATATAATTTCCAGTTCCTCTAATGAGATGGAAAAATTAACTTGATGATACTCATAAAGAAATTTCATAAATGCTCTACATGAATTTTCAAAATGACTCACTTCTTTTACATTCTTAATTTCTTCTTCTAATTTTGAAGCATATTCTTGTATCAGTACTGCATCTTGCTTTCGATCAGAATACTCTAAAAGTGTTTGTGTGCCTTTCAAAAAATCACCTGAAGATTGCATGATAATCGTATCACCTAAATCAAAAAGAATAGCTTTGGGTTTTCTCATTTTTACCTCTCTATTTATTATATGCTATCCAGTAACGATTTGTAAGTTTGCCTTCAAAGAAGCTTTGATTCTCTAATATGCCACCGTGTTTTTGTATGGTTTTATTTGAACCAATATTGTCTTCATCACAAGTTAACAAAACCTTATCAAGATGATGTTTTTCCAAGATCGGATTAATAAGATGCATCATCAAATCTGCATAGCCCTTTTTTCTTTCATCCGGTCTAACCCCATAACCAATATGACCACCATGCTTCAAAAGAAAATCGTTTAAAGACAATCTTAAATGAATCGCGCCTATGATTTTATCTTCTTCTACTAAAAAATAAAGCTCTGCAGGAACAAAACCATCCTTCAAAACAGCATCAGAAGCTTCATAAAGCCATTTTTCTCTTTGCAATTGAAAATTATCTGCTCTTAAACTAACGGCATAAGGTACCATTTTTTCATCACCCCATGCCTCTAAATACGCCATATACATTGCCTCATCAATATCTAAACATGATTTTAATGCCATGATTCTTTCTCCTTTAATCGAAATGCCTTTAATACTTTATAATCCTCTATATGGTCTTCATCTGTTGCCATCAAAATAAGAGCGTTGATCTCCGTGGTCATTGAAATTGAAGATAAATCATCTGAAAGATCGTTACCAATAACAAGGGTGGTATGAAAATGAAAACCATCACCATCATAACTGGTTTCAGAACTTGGAAAAATCTTAAGTAACTTATTGTGGAAATTTCTTAAAAAACCTGTTTCAATAACGTCCAGCCATAGGATTTCATATATTTCTGTTTCAATTCTCTCTATCTTTCGATATGCCACACTGAAACATTCTATCTCTTTAGCAAGTTCCTCTATTTTTTTTATTAACAGCTCTTCATCTTCAAAGTCAAAAGGTGACTTCACAGTTATATGAGCCGGTAAATGCCCCAGAGGTTTTATGTTGGTATGTGTTTCTTTTACTTTTTTATAATACTGCTCTCTAAATTGGTTTGTATTATCGTCACATAAAAAGCCAATACAATAACGCATAGATTCTCCTATCTTAAACAAAAATGCATCTCAATAAAGATGCATTGATATTAGCTGTTCTCGTGGTCTTTTTTATAGTTTCTTTTCAAATTGCTTTCATGTTTTTTTGTATAGGCTAAAGAAAGCTCTTCAGCAGAGATTTGAAAACGGTTCAAAACGTCTGTATAGTACATCATCACATCAGATAGTTCTTCAACAAACCTCTCACGGGTGATTTGATCTTCCATAATGGCTTTCTCACCCTTCTTTTTGATTATAGCGATAACTTCACCAATCTCTTCAATCATGTAAAGAATGAAAGTTTTGCCATTTTCCGGAGTCATAGGAGACCAGTTTTCTTTGTTCTTTTTGTATAATGCTAGAGACATGTCAAGCATCTCCTGAATGGATAGATTTTGCATATGACCTACTTTTCTAAAATAATTTGGGGTGATGAAAAATCATTGTGATCAATGACCATATCCACTTTGTCCTTTGGATTTACATCTGTAAGATAAATACTTTGTCCCGGCAAATATCGTTTGTTATATTTTTCAATCAGAAGTCTTTGATCGTTGAAATAATGTATATCTCTTCTTAACCCCCTATTTAAAGCCTCATCAAAGGTAATTTCTAAGAAAATACTATAATCCCAAAACTCTATAAGTTGATCACGCATCATAAAGACACCATCAAATATAATAATGGTATGCTTCTCTAATTCAACCCATTCCTCCACTAATGATTGTTCTGTTTTATAATCAAAGAGCTTTGTTGGAATCTTCAAAACCCCGCCCTTTAGAGGTTTTAGAATCTGATCTAGCAAGAAAGCGTAATCAAAGGAATCATAATAGTAGCCCTCAGGGCTTAAATAACCTCTTTTGATTCTTTGTTCCTTTGGATTATGAAAGTCATCCATAGAAAGTCTTAATACGGGTCGATTTTTAATAGCCTCTTTCACTTCATTGGCAAAAGAGGTTTTACCACTGGCATCAATGCCATCTATTGCAACGATTATGATGTCACCTACTTTCAAGTTTGAAAGATGATTGGCAATGTATTGGATTATATCCTCTCTCATAATTCACTCCTTTACACCATTATAACGAAAAAAAGCCTGGAATGACCATGGCTTTTTCAATTTAAATGTAAAATTATTCAAATTTAATACAATTGACACACTCTTTAAGCGTAAAGTTCAAATTCACCGATTTTCTTAAACCCATTGCTTAATAGAATTGGACTTGAATGATTCTGCCTTGCCTGTACTACAGCAAACTGAGCTAAATATTTCTTGCCTAAATTCAATCGGTAATTCAACAAAGCTGTATAATAACCTTGTCTTCTGTATTCAGGCAATACACCAGTTCCATTGAGATAGAGAAATCTTTGACAACTCGAAAATCGATAGTTCCCATATCCTACTGGCACTTGATCTTTATAAACTAAAATATAGCCCCCTCTTCGATTCTCAGAGGTCAAATAATGGTTATACCTTTTTATGGCATAGTCGATTTGATTTTCGTCACCTTCCCAAATTTTTACTGCTAAAATTGCCAAGTCTTTTACTGAATCCTCATAAGGCATGACTTCTCGTATGTTGTATGAAACTGGCAAAATACTTTCAAGAGATTTGTATAAAGCATCATACCGATCGTGTAAACAGAAGCCCTTTTCTTTTAATAAGGTTTGAATGTTCTCATCCACATGACCTTGTGTCCACCAGGAGAATTCTTTTTCACCATAAAACTTTTTTGCAATTTGAAGTAACTGGTGTGGTGTTTCTTGAGCTTCATGAGCATAAACAACACGATTTGAATATAAAGAGTTACTACCATCATGTTTGATCATGCAATAGGCTTCGGTTTTACTTACTTCTATATCCTCTGTCAACTGTGATAATTCATGATCTAGTTGTGATTTTTCTATGGCATATAGCAAATCCTTTACTTTAAGTGGGTTTATTTTTTTTTCGAAATAGCCTGCTGTCATCTTTTCATTTAGAGGTTTTGCATGGGTATAAGTATAGCCAACCTTTTCATAAAATTGTACCAGTTTTTCTTCTTCCATAATGGTACTCAATACCCAGTGTTCATAGGGATATAAACTCTCTAATAGATACATTGCAGCCTGACCATAACCTTGACCTTGATATTCCGGCAAAATAAAAATAGGACTTAATCGATGCTGATTGTTTTCTGTATGAACTCTTGCAGCACCAATAATAATTTCATGTTTAAAAATGAAATAGTACTGAGTGCCTGCCTGTCTCATACGATTCAGGATTTTATCGAGGCACTCAGCACCTGGGTTTGTCTCTTCATCTTGGTATTTCTCTAAGAGCTTTTCAAATGCTTTCTTCTGTAAATCTAATACAAGATGTGCATCTTTTTCATAAGCTTTTTTTAATCGGATCATTTCATTTCCTCAAGTAACTTCTTAAACGTGTATCCCATTTATCTATTTTCAAAAGGACATTATCTTTCACTACATCAGTAATTTTATATGCTGCCTTAAAGGTCTTTTCATCAATGATTCCCTCTAACCATGCATCTTCTAATTCATCTTTATCTAAAAGTGTATAGGTAAAATCTGGTGCGATGACATAATCCAAATATAAATCCTTGAAAAAAGGTCCTAATGGATCCACGCCATTTTCAAAAGTAATATCGACATACCATTCTACAATCTGAATATGTTCATCGTAAAAACCAGTGATACAAAATTTTTCCTTCTTGGGCATGTAGACCACAACACTATAATTGTCTTTTAACAATAGATGATGCTTTCCAGGAATATCTACCGGAATGTTCTTTTTACAACTTTTAATAAAAAGAGACATAACATATGCCTCTTCATTTTCTGTGACTTCACTGTGATGATATTCTAAATATTCATAGGTTTCTGGGACCAGATATTTCTTTTTCATCATTTTTTCATGGTCTCATTAATAATGAATTTGCCATCCTCATCCTTTAACAAAGGATGAACATTGACACAGGCATTCATATTTAATGCCCCATAAATATGAGGATATTCCTCATTTAATTGATAAAGGTCCTCATAAACAATTTTAGGTTCTACAGCCTTAGGATCAATGACCATTACCATGAGTTGACTTTCATGTTTGTAAATGCTATTGGCAACTTTAATCAACTGATGAAACTCAGAACAATGAATAAACCCTTCTTCATGAATGGACACTGGTGTATAACGACCACTTTCTTCTGCCTTTTTTAATTCTCTTTTCTTTAAAATATGATAGATCATTGGACACTCCTCTCAAAATAAACTCTCACCTTTATTCTTTTTTAGTTACAATGTAATCTATACTAACATCATATAGGATTTTTTATGAAGATGCCATAAAAGTTGTATTAAATTATGTTACAATACCATCTCAATTATTAAGATCCTATGATGCTTCTCTTATTTTTCAAACAAAAAAAAGGAGTGTTTACTCCTCTATATTCGGTAATTGTTTTAATGCATATTTTGCAATGTCATTTTGGGGATATTCTTTTAAAATCTTTTCATAGATTTTTCGCGACTTTTCAACTTCCTCTAATTGACTATAACAAAATCCAATGTTGATCAAGGACATTTCTCTATAACTCATGGGACTTACTGATAACATTGTAATTACACGATACTTGTCAATCCATGCTTTCTGAGTAAAAAAATCATAACTCGACTTAAAAGCAGTTACTGCATCTCTCAATTGTCCCGCTTTCACCAATTCCATACCTTTTCTTAAATCTTTAGGCACGATTTTTTTCAAAGTTATGGTTCCAAAAGCATAAATACCAAAGGCAATCATCATATACGCTTCGGTAAAAGTTGACAACAGTTCACCTAAAGCTACAATTAAAATGACATGTATGATTAAAAAACTGATCTTCATTCTTGGTCTACTTGGTCTATCGTTCATTTTCTCTCCTTGTTTATCAAACACAGCATCACTATGTTGTTTTATTATAACACGACTGAAAACACTTGTCATAAGACCCTTTTATTTTTTATACTTATTTGATTTTTTGATCCACTTTCGAAAATTCGGTATATTGCGGTTTGTGATTTCAATAAGATGAATCATATCCTTGATTTCTTCTTCAGTACCCCTTAACAACAGATGCTCTAGCCAACCTAATTTTGACATAAACAGATAAGGTAGCATGGCTTGAATTCCCTGCAAATCAGAGATAGAAAAGTAGCCCTCCAAATAAGAAAGAAATAAAGCTTCATCATAATCTAAATCTTTATAAGAAAAATACAAAGCGCCTTCGAGTAAATCAAGTCTTGGATCTATCAAACCACTAGACTCCCAATCAATAATATAGGGTTCCTCATTTAACCACATGATGTTTTTAGGATCCATGTCGCGATGTGAATAGAGATGAAGCGTCGTTATTTCCTTCATGTCTTTTTCTATACTTTTTAACAATTCAAGGTCTTTTTCTCTTAGTTGAGGATACTGACTCCAGTCCATCTGTTCAACTGTTATGGACACCATCTGCGTTTTGTAATTCAAATGATGCAGTTCAGCAAGTCTTATCCCTACTTTTCTTACCTCTTTTTCAGAAAAGCTAGTCTTGGTTAAACCTTCAAACCAAGGATATATAATGAAATACCCCTCTTCTGTTTGTTGAACAAACTGATTAAAGGACAGAGCTGCAATTCCTTTCAAATTTTCACAAGCATAGGTTGCAAATGCCTCAGAGTCTTCATAATGGTCCAAGATATTGGGCTTGTTCATCATTCGATCATTCAGTTGCTTGACTGCATAGGCTTCATGTGCCGTTTTAACACCATACATTTGATGTAAAAGACCACCTTTGACTTCAAAGCTTTCTTGAATCATTCCTAAATTCAACTGCTCAAATAATTGATTTAACATCTTTCACCTGTAAAGTCACATTTCAATAATCCCATAACAAGTACATCATGATAGCCTTCATCATCGTAATGTGCTTTTCTTCTTCTACCTTCTATGACAAAGCCAAGTTTTTCTAACAAGCCAATACTTTCCTTGTTGAAACTGTACACTTCAGCATCGATTCTAACCACACCATATGCAAACAGATCTCTAAACCAGTCTTTTAGAGCTTCATACATATAGCCTTCTCCTCGGTGCTCACCAAGACCAAACCGAAGCCAAACCATTCCTGGATTGTCATTCAGCCAGTCTATTCGGCAATAACCTATTGGGGTATGATCTTTCAAACAGATCACAAGGTAATCTTGAGAACCTTCATATTTTTGGATATCCTTTTTTTGACTTTCAACTGTAATCTCTGTATGTTGACCTGTAGACATTTTTCTCATTAGGGGTTTTGTTTTCCAACTTGTAATGATTTCAGCATCTTCTATGAAAACAGGTCTTAAATATAATCGTTCTGTTGTAATTTTTCTCATTTTAAATCCTTTCAGCCCTTATAAAATAACATATACATATTTATTGTACAAAAGTTTATCTAATTTAAATTGTTATTACCCCAAAAATGAAAAAGCATTCGATAAACGAATGCTGTCATTACTTTTCAACAAATTGTAAGGTCACCATAATTTTTTCAATGGCATTGCCCATATCTTTTTTAATCATATTTTCCTTAAGACTATCACTTTTCCCTTTTAACTCAGTCATAGCTTTTAAAAAGGATTCATCTGTTATATCTTCTTCTTGTAGTACAATACTAAAACCTTGTTTCTCAAAAGAAGCAGCATTTAAAATCTGATCTCCTCGACTTGCTTTTTTGGATAATGGTATTAAAAGATTGGGAATTTTTAAAGCTGAAAGCTCAAATAAAGTTGTTGCACCTGCTCTTGAAACAAACACATCTGTCATCTTTAAAACATGTAGCAATTCTTCATTCACATACTCAAATTGCTTATAGCCTTTTCTTTCCAACAAGGTATTGTCTAAATGTCCTTTTCCACATAAATGACAAATCTGATAATCCTCAAGCAACTGATCTAAATGCAGTCTGATCACATCGTTAATTGCCTTTGAGCCTAAGCTGCCACCCATAATTGTCAAGACGGGTTTGTCTCCATTGAAACCACAGATTTCAAGACCTTTATTTTTATCTCCTAGGAACAAGTCTTGTCGAATGGGAATCCCAGTCCAAACAGACTTTTCCTTTGGCAGGTATTGCTCTGTTTCTGGAAATGCATAGCATATTTTCTTGGCAAAAGGTTGTGAGATTTTATTGGCCAATCCAGGTGTCATATCCGATTCGTGAATGACAACGGGTCTTCTCATTAACCAAGCTGCCCATACGACTGGTGCAGAAACAAATCCACCTTTACTAAAAACTACATGTGGTCTAATCTTTAACATTAAGTAAAGAGATTTGATAAAACCTATGCCTATTTTAAAAAGATCTGAAAAATTCTTCCAATCAAAGTAACGTCTAAGCTTTCCTGAAGCAATACCATAATAAGGAATGTTTTCCTTTTCAATTAAATCTTTTTCCATGCCATTTTTAGAGCCTATATAATAAATGTCATAACCTTGTTTTTTGAGTTCTGGTAACATGGCAATATTGGGTGTAATATGTCCACTTGTGCCACCACCTGTTAATACAATCTTTTTCATTTAACTTCCTTTCTGATCTTGCAAATCTAATTATACATCATTCCCTATAGATTAACGATAATTATTTGCAGTTTTACAAGAAAGCCTTTCAAAGATTTTATATTTTCTTTACCATTAAATATTGATGGTCTTCTTCCATTTCAATGTAAAAACCTTGCTTTTTATATGCCTTTAAGGCCTGTTGATTGTTGGATTTTACGCGCAACTTGACTTTGTCCAAGCTTTTATTCTTAAAAAGTTCTATGGCATAATTCATGATTTCCTGACCATAGCCTTGATTTTGATAAAAGGATTCCAAATATAAAAAATGAATATAACCATATGATTTCTCAAGCTCTTCACGAATTTCCAATCCTAGATAACCATGAACCCTGCCATCGAGCAATACCATCAACTGAAGAGAAGGAAACTGTAGAAATCGGTTATTGAGTCTTCTGTAATAGGCATTTACATCAAAGGACAAACTTGAAACTGCATGGGTAAAATGACTTTGTAAACGATACTTTGCAATCAGAGGCATATCCGTATCTTGTGCTTCCCTAAAGGTTATGGGCAGATGAATCTTTCTTTTCATGACAATATGAGGTCCTAAAGTTGGATAATCAAAGGGTTCGCCATGACTGCTAAAACCTAAACTTTCATAATACCCTTGAACATTAACACGCCCTTTGCACCACAGCCATTTCACATGGTTTCTTTTTAAAATGCGAATGCCTTGTCTAACCAGTAAACTGCCATATCCTTGTCTTCTGTATTCTGGCAAAGTGGCCATGGCACGCAGTCTATAGCATTTTTCATGGTAATCTTCTAGTTTTTCTGGATTAAATGAAGCGATACTTACGAGCTGCTCTTTCAAGTAATAGCCCAAATGAAAAGTATTCGCATCATCATCTGTACTGTAAACAATATCTTCAAAGGGTTGATTGGGTCTTAAAATATGATGTCTTAAAGGATATGTTTCTTCTTTCTGAATCACTTTAATCATGGTTTTGATTTCTCCTAAATCATGTCATCTACAATAAATCCATTTTTAACATATGTAATGATTTTCTTGGCTTCTAACAAACATCTGTTGTAACCATTCTCTGTTAAGAACCAATTGTCCTTCTTTGTATTTTGATCTTCTGCAGCATAAGGAAAAACTTGAACCGATTCAGGTAAATTGGTTTTAGCTGTCAACAAACTTCTACGCATATGAAAGGCTGTTGTAATAAGCATGAGCTTACAACTCATATGATAATGTTCTTGAAGAAAAGGTAAAATATTGACAAAGTTTTCCTTGGTATTCATGGCTTCCTTTTCAAGAATAATATCTTCTGGTTTAACTTGTTCTTGAATCAAAGCTTCATACATGAGTTCATATTCTTTTTTTTCTGTGACTTTTTTGCCACCTGTGAGAATGATTTTTGCTCCTTGGTTTTCAATATATTTCTGACTCGCTACAGGGGCTTTGTAAATGTGTGCCTTTTTGCTACCCAGTACTAAAATAACATCACATTTTTCAGTTGTATTTTCAAAGGATTCAAATATAATCTTCTGAATCATATCTTGATTTAGATCTTTTTCCTCTAACTGTGATAGAAACATGTGTCACCCTACAAATAATCTCTTACATCTGCAATTACTTCCTCTGGCCAGTTTTCCCCTTGAATCAATTTACAAATGATTTCAGCTACTTGATTCGGTGTCAGAAGCTTTCCTTCTGACTTAAAATCTTTAAACATCTCTAACAAAGGAAAATCTTCTTCTTTTGAATTTCTTAAGGTATTTTGCATATCCGTATCCATAATAAAAGGCGCTAACGACAGCACTTCAACTGGATACTTTTCCTTCTTTTGCTCTAAGTTCAAACAAAGACTATACATGTTTAAACCTGATTTAGAAGCACAATAGCTTGACCATCCTTCATAAGGCTTCTTGCCTGCACCAGAAGAAATGTTAAGGATTCTCTTCTTGATTTTTAAGTTTTGAGTCTTTTCTACAAATTTAGACATTGTAACAACTGGCGCTACCAAGTTGACGTGAAGGTTGTTGATATTCATGGAAATTTCTGTCTTACCAATTTTACCAACAGGCAATACCACCCCTGCATTATTGATTAAAGTTATTTCCTCTATCTCGGTGCCTTCAAAGGATTTAAACACCGCTTCCATAGTTTTTTCAACTTGGTCTATATCATTTAAATCCATGATTTCGTAGTTCAAATGGCATCCTTTACTTTCGGCTAAGGCCATTAGATCCTCTGATTTACTTCTCGAAAGAGAAATAATATGATGATTTTCATGTATTAAATTTTTAACAAGTGCATGACCTAATCCCTTTGTTGTACCCGTGATGATGAATATTTCCATGATACGCTCCTCCTATGAAGAACTCTTATTTATTTTTCACAATTACTTTCTAACCACACCCATAATTTAGGATCATGAACACTTTCTTTTGTCCAGGCATGAATTTGTTCTACAGACAAATGTGTATTTTCATAACATCGGTTGATAAAATCAGCAACTGCTTGATATTCGCTTTCTTGTACTTGATGAAAAAAATCCCTTTCCCTACTTTTCACGGGTGCCAAGTAATTTAAATCATGGTAGAGCTTGAAATAACATCTTTCATTGAAATCATGCTTTTCCTTCATGGGATGGCTGTAAACCAAAAGATTATTTTTCTCATCCCCCTCTTGATAAAAATTCTTTAGAAGTGGCCATCTTAAAAGCATACTTTCATTGAGAATTAAGGAATAAACTCCCTTTGATGCTTTAATTACTGCATCATCATGCTTTAACCACCTTCTGACTTTCCAAAAGCCGCTGATTGGCTCGAAGGATCTTCACAATAGGCATTTTCAAGGATTTTAATGAAGCTATTTTTTTCTAAAGATTTCATGAAATTCCTCTTTTAAAAGGCCATAGCAATAAGTATCATGATATTGATTATTGGCATAGTGATTTTGTCTTAATACCCCTTCTTTAATAAAGCCCATTTTTTCATGTAAAGTGATGGACGATTGATTAAACCCATAGATATGGACTTCTACTTTTCTAAAATTTAAAGTTTCAAAATAAAATCTGCAAAGCAATTCAATGGCTTCTCTCCCATAACCTTTTCTTCTATAGCTTTTGAGAATCCCAAGACCATACATAAAAACCCCATCAATACGATTAATCGAATGGGTGTTAATATTGCCTACAGGAACCCCTTCTTCATTTTCTATAATTAAGGTATATGTTTCATCATATGGATTTTGGTGACTAAGACTTTCGATTCTCTTTCTTCTTGTCTCTTTGCTCACTGGAAATATTAAACGATCAGAAGATTCCAGAGCATCTGTATCACCATCGGTTTTCAAATAGTAATCTTCTAAGTCACTCATTTCTACTGCTCTTAATCTAATTTTATGTCCTTTAAAACAATCTTTCATCATAACCTACCTTGCATATAATTCTATCCAAGTTGGATAATAACCTAAACTAACCGCCAAATTCCTTGATTGCAAATGCGACAAGGAAATATTGCAATAAGTAATTCCAGCTTCAAATACCAGTTCTGTCATACGATGACGAATTCCTTGCCAATCTTTTGATGCCTGTAACTTCCTATTAACATCAACACCGATTTGATACATTTACTGTGAGTCTTTTATTACACAATCGATGCCAATGATTTATTCCTGATTTTTACAAATGACTGCCATTACCTCCTTTCTTGTACAATGCTCTTGATAAGTTAAAGCATGCTTAAACTCTTTATGTTCATAAAAATTTCTTGAGTATAAGTGACTTTAATGTCTTAAAGTAATGTAAAATGTGACTTGATAAAATGCTTTTGATCACATATAAGTTTTACATCAGATCCATAAAGGGTTAATTGAAATGTATTCAATTAATTTTCATTAAAGCCATGGTTTTTACTGAGAACAATTCATCACTTTAATGATGCATAAGGTACTCATTGATCCATGGAAAATGGGCTTTGACAGAGGTGATCACAGTAACATCACCCATAGATGCCATTTGAAAATGAAATGGTTTAATATCAAATTGACCAGCGCCAGGTTATCGTTTGGCTTCAGTTAAAACAATCTGATGTTCAACCTTAATAAACGGGTTCGTATTTATATCATTATTTAAGATTTCCTTGACCATGGTTAAAGCGGATTTTTTACTTTGCTTCATCTCTCATCTCTCATTCCATAAAGATATTTGGTGGGTTGATTAAAGGAGAATACATCATAAAGGCTTTGTTTTCACAAACCATTTCATCTACGATGAGTTCATTGACCATATTAAAAACTTTTCTATGAATCACATTTTCCCTTTGGTAACCGCCAAAATAAGTCGGTTTTATTTCATGGCATTTTTCATAAATTTCATAATGAAAATACTTGGGTTGATCGCTTAGGATTTTTCCATATAAATAATCTTCATCTAACTCAAAGTAGAATTGATACTTTTCATGGGTATCATTTTTAATGCGCAAATCGCGATAATTGTAGACGCAAGTAGCACCACTTGCAAAGGGTTGCGTACGATTGTGATCTGGAAAAACATCATAACTGTGACGATGTCTTTCTACAACTGTTAATGGGGTATGAAGTGTCATCCAATAAATCATATTGGATAATTGGCATAAGCCACCGCCAACTCCTCTTTTTAATTGCCCGTGATCTAGAACCATTCCCTCAGCAAATCCTCTTTTCAAAGTAGGTTTTCCTATAGATTTCCAATAGGAAAATGTTCTATCAGAAGGAATTACCCTTCGATTTAGGGTCTGTAGTGCACAGTTTAGATTCGTTATTTTATGATCATTTAAAATTTGATCTACATCTTTTAAAACTCTTCTTAAAGGTGTCTTATGTTCAAAAATAACATGTTGCAATAATTGTGGATCTTGATAGTTTTTCAATTGTTTTCTATGAAGGAAGGTTTCCAAAGATCTCATACTCGTGTAAAATGCCTTTCCCATCTTAAGTCTTAATTGACTGCGTTTAATGGGTTTCTTCATCACTAACGCTCCAACGCAGCTATGAAAACATATTCAGTGGCTAACGCAAAACCGTTATGATATAAGGCATCTTTTTGAGTGTTTAGCTTTTGAGCGAAGTAATTATGATCTTCTGTATTTTCAATGGTTTGAATACGTCTAAAAAGACTATTTACACTACTATCCAAAATTTGCTTTGTCTCTTCTTTCGTAAACTCAGGTACATTATAAGCAAAATTTTTCTGTATTTTAAAACCATAATTTTTTATAATCTCTTCCAAATTGTGTGCAGAATAGGTTTCATCGTGGAACTGTTTAAAATATCGATCCATCTCAGCTGCAAAATGATGAATCCAGACATGAGACATTTGTGCTGGTGTTTGCTCATCTTTTACCATCTCTTGTATCACCATGATGCCTTCAGGTTTAAGAACCCTTTTCATTTCTTTCATCACTTGTTCTTGATGTTCTAAGTGATGCATGGTATTTGAGATGCAAACCACATCAAAAGTATGGTCTTCAAAGTGCATCTCTTCAGCAGACATGGCAAGGAGCTCAACATTGTTTTGTGGAAAATGTTTTTTAGTTTCAAAAACATACGGCTCACTTGTATCAATGCCTGTGATTTGAACCGTATCATCCAATACAGAGACCAATGTGCTCAGAAATTCTCCTCTACCGACTCCAACTTCCAAAACCTTTTTAATATCTGCCTTTAGATGATCTTTTAAAAATTTTTCTACTGCCATGTTTTTCTCCTTATCTTTTCTTTTCACCAATTTGCAACCATAGTTTAGGTTGTGCTTTCATAATAATTTCATATAATGCAAGAACATCCCCCATGGCCGTATGTTGTTCATGAATGGTTACCTTGAAGTACTCTGACAAACTATCCATCCCAAAACTTTTTAACGGTAGTTTTTCATACCGAATTGCTCGCATGGAACAGTAAAGCTTCTGTGATTCGTCAATCCATTGATAATATGTCAGAAACTTCTTTTCAAAAGGACAATTGTGCGCCACTATGGGATATGGATACTTTTTCATGAAAGTCTGAAACTGATCAATTGACTCTTGATCATTAGCTATGTTATAAAAGCCTTTGCCATATTGGGTTGAGCCTTTGTAACCAGGTATTTTCTTGCCAAGGTACAATCGATCAATTATTTTTCCATTCTCAATGGCCAAACAAGCCACTTCAAAGATACCTGTTTGTACTGGAAAATCTTGAGTTTCAATATCGCATATAACCATTTGATTCATAAAATATCCTTCCTTCAAAAGTACTCTTAAAACTATTATATAACAAATTATTTTGTAAGTTACTGGATATAACAAATTAAGAGTGTTTTTTCCTTATTTACTGTGTCATGAAATAAATGAATTAACGGGTTTTCTTAAAAATATATTCCAGATATCCAGATTTTAAGTATTCCTTCTGAAGTTTGCGATTGACAATTCTCTTTTCAAAATGAACAACTTCCAAGCCACTGATTAACTTTTCAATTTCATCTTCGTCATAATGGACAAAAAGCGCGTCTGATGCTGCATCATAAAATTCACCTTCTGATCTTTCTTCTCCAATTCCATAGGAGTCGCATTCCTTATTTAAGAAATTTACGTAAAGCAAACCATTGACTCTAAGGACATCCTTCATATTGTCCATCGCAATTTTAAAACTATCTTTAGGAATATGGATGGATGTATTATAGGAATAAACAAAACTGAAAGACTCCTTTTCAAAAGGTAGTTGAACCATATCTGCATGTAATAGATTTAAAGTCATATTATTTTTTTTAGAGAAAGTTTCTGCTTTATGAATCTGATCTAGTGAATTTTCAACACCACAAACTTCATAACCAAATTCATGAAACAAAGCTAATGGCGGTAAAGCACCACCAGCTCCACAGTCCAGTATTTTTTTTTCAAGTTCACTACCTTGGCAATATCTCAAAAAATTATAAAGTGGTGTTGCATTGATTAATAAGCTCATACAAATTCTCCTTATCCTGTTGTATTTGAATCATTTAGTTAGTTTTATATCATCTTACTCTGATTTTTATCAAAGAAAAGCGACCCATAAGGTCGCTTACTCATTACCTTCACTTTTATAAACTAGATTATATTTTTCTTCCATGAATACTTTCCAACCTTCAAAGATTTCTGCTTTGGTCATACCTGTCAAGGTATCCACATCAGGCTGATCCAGTATATCCACATATGCCAGTCCTAGGTCTTCTATAAAATAATCGATTAGATAATAGCCATATTGATAGCACCAAACACTACCCATCATGGAGTAAAAATCTGTAATATAGAAAGTATCAAAGCCAGATAAGTTACCTACTTTGGAAATATCATATAAGAAATAGGATTTGTATGAAGCCAGGGCTTCAAGTAACCAAGTTTGACTGTAGTTCTTCAATGGCTCACCTAAATGCCAATACTGAAAGACATGCTCTAACTCATGTAAACCCGCAATATAGACTTGTTGATTCATGTAGTTTCTTAATTCTAAAGGATCATCTGTCGTCATTTTAAAATGGATCACATTATCTATTGTAATGGCATAAACATTTGGTAATATGGAGACTTTTTTAAATGCCTTTTCATTCATGTAAAAATGGAGTTCAATGGATTCTTCATCTAAATCCTCATAAGATTTCAATAAATCATCATAATTTTCATACATGTTGTCTACAATATAGTATATATATTGGCTTGGATAACCATGAGATGTAATTTTAAATTGGTGATATTCACCCACATAAAGATCTTCTTCCGCTTCCTGAAATCCAAAATCACATTTGATTTCATTGAAATCCCTATAACTTTTAAGTGGTTCTAAATCATCATAGGTAAGTCCCTCCATATCAACGGGACCTTCTAATCCCATGGTACAACCTGATAAAATTGTAGTTACTAATACTAATAAAAATAATAATTTGTGCTGCATATTTGTCCCCTTTATTGTTTTACGTATACAGTCATTGAATTGCTCAACTTACACATTTTCGCTACTTGGTTTTACATGCACTTCATTTACAATGTAATTGGCCCAAGGGACTGATTCATTTTTAAAGTCTTCAAATGACTTTGACAACGGTCAATCCATATTCTCTGATGCTCTTCAGTAGATACTACTTTTGAAACCAAATCAGATATGCTGTTGATCCCTTCTGACTTACACCAATTCAAGCAGGTGGTATAAAAACTCAAATCCTCTATTTTCTCAATATGAACATAAACATGTGGTAAAGCTTTTTCATAAGCTGCAATCAATCTTGAATAGCCATCAATGCAAACCAACTCTTGATTCATGATAACACAACTCACAATGACATCTTCTGGGCGATTAATCCATTTGAGACATGCTTCTACTTTTCTCTGATCAACAGACAATTGTTCTGGAGTAATTTCGTCAAGGGTGACTTCATGTAAGACGGTATGGTTCTTTATTGGATACTTTTGATCCTTAAAATTCTTTTCTAAAAATACCTCTTCATGCATCTTCCATGCATCCTTGGAAACACTTATAAGCTTTAAATATGGATGCCAATAGGTCAACTCATTTATAAATTCATTTAAAAGTTCTAAACTAGGAATACTTGATTCATTAACCCATGTGATAATTTCAATTTCCATCTGTGACAAAAAATGATACTGAAGAAGACCTAGGATTTTCCCCTCTCTCTCTGCCACTAAAGCAGTTTGTCGTGTTACATATTCAGGATTCAGGTAGATATGTTGATCGGTTGTTCTTGCTCTTCGATAATTGATCATGATTTCCTCATATTCCTTAAACATTCAAAGCTTATAGCGCCTTTCATAAGGTATAAAAAATGATATAGTGATTGTTGCCATCCTCTATACCATTTTAGCATTAAAGTTTTTCCGAAATAATAAAGAATATATTAACTTTACCTTAATTATTTCATGTTATTAATCTGTAATTGACTGAAACAATAGTTTATAAATATATAAAGCTTCCTCCGAAATGAACTTTTCCATTTCATTTAAATGGACATATTCATGCTTGGATAAATCCTCTTTTATGCGATCTTTAAATCGAATATTTAATAAATCATCTTTAAGCTGCTGAATTTCTTCTTTAGTCACCAAATTCATAAGGGAACTGCCTTCACTCATTTCGAGTAAGTCAAACAAATATTTATTAGATGCTAGGTACAAATGATAGTCAACAACATTAGATTCTTCATGATATTTTTTCCAAATTCCAGGAATGGAAAGGTTTCTAATTTTCTCCTTGAAAGGGGTCCAAACCTTTCTGTTGTTTTGAATATCTGAAAGAATATGGCAGCAATACCCTCGAATGAAATCAAGATATTTACTATTTTCATTTTCTTTTAAATAAAGTAAAACATTGGTCTCCCATTCTTCGTTATTGGTGATGTTGCCCCATGTTTCATTGCCAACACACAGATGACTGTTAAATTTCATAAGACTTTCATAATTGGCTCTATAATGAACTGCATCTGGCGATAGAGCACCTAATAAAAACTCACCTTTATTTTGTATTAGATCGGTTTTTTCCATAATATTTAAAGCAATATTTAAATGAATCATCGCAAAGGGCATTGTTGTTCCTCTCTTAAATATATTTTACACATCAATCACTTATGCATCCTTATGGTTTTCATCAGCTTTGGACTTATTCACATCTCTACTAACGAAAAGAGCAACTGCTAAACCTATTGCTATCCATGTCCATGCTGAGCTTAAAAATTCACTCATTTTTCGCCTCTCTTTCACATACCTTTATCAACATTTATTTATGAACTTTTTTCATGTTTTGTTGGTCAATTATGGACTTCATAAAAGCTTTAAACCTCATGAAGTGATTCATTACAGGACATACCTTAAATTAATACTATTAGGCACTGCAGGATTAATATATCCCGTCTCAACAAAACCAACTTTATGATATAAATGAATCGCTCCCAAGTCACTTTTAGCAACAGAAACATCAATATGATCATATTTGCGCTCTTCTCTCAAGCTATCAATTAATTGATTCAAAGCGGCAATACCATAACCTTTGTTTTGATGCCTTTTATCAATTAAAAGCTGTTGTAATTCATAGCAAGAAGGCTCTTTCTCTAAGTCCTTTAATAGAAACATGCCTACTAGAGTTAGATCTGAATAGATTAATCTTAAAATAGGACGATGATTTCTATAAACATAAGCTCTGGCAATAACACCTAACGGTGTTGCTACGAAGCTCTTTTGAAAATCATGAAGTTGTATATTGCAAGCATCTAACCAATTATCTTCTGTAACTTCTTTTAATGTAATCATAAAACTCCTTCATTCATCTAATGTTTAATGATCTTTACCGAAACGTTTTGTAACCAGATAAGTATAACAGAAAAAATCCTCAAATAATCCATGCTAAAAGAATTAAATCATAACCATGCATGTTTAATTCTTATTCGTTAGAGTACCACTGCTTTTAAATTCTACATGATGCTCATTAAATATTTCGATAATCCGAGATTTTTCTTCTTCATTAACCTTTATTAATAAATGGCCAATCCAGGAAAAAACTATTGGATAATAAACTTCAATATAATCATACTTCACATCGATTGCATAATACATTATTTTACTATATTTGAGTTTTCTCTTAAAAACAAAGTAATCTGTGTAAAATCTGCCTTGAGTTCTATAACTAATGGATAAAAGATAAATACAATAAAAGAAATATATGATAACTATCACTAAAACCGTTGTATAAGCCTTCTCTCTCAATGCAGTATCATCTGTCATATTGGCAAACCATATCGTTCTACTGCTATTTATAATTGGTATAATAAGCATAACAAAATAAGCCAATACAAGACTTGTAATTGTATCTTTCATGTTAGGTTTTAGTTTAAATACAATCTTTTTTTTAGATTTTTTCAATGATATTTCAAACATGACCATGGTAATTGCTAATAAAACACCTAATATCAAAAGAATGATTTTGTTTTGCATATAAATTCCTCCTTGATTTCAACTTGCAAGCATTTTAAACTTACGTCCTACTTAAAAGCCAATTGAAGATCCATAGTATCATAGATGTTGATTTTGCCACCATGGTCCATAATTGCGGTTTCGATTGCTTCTAAAAAGCCCTGTCTTTGGTCTTCATCCATATTAATGACATCGGAATAGGTCTGCAATAATGCAATATAGCCTGTGGGTGTAAAGGTCCTGATTCTCTGATAGGTATAATAACTCACTTTTTTAAAGCCATACTTCATGGCAATCATGGCAAGGGATTTACTCTGGTCTAAGTCAAACTCAGGTCCTAAATCTCCACCAGAAGTATATTTCCTATAGACTCCTTGAATCGCCTGATGCAAAGGTTCATTGGATTTGTCCTTGTAAGGTCTATTGGCAAATCTTGCAAATACACCGTCATCCTTAAGTAAATTAAAAACTTTTGTATAGCCAATCTCTTCTGGAATCCAGTGAAAGGCTGTTGCAGAGTAAATCAAATCATAGGTTTTATCATGCTCTTTAAAATCTTGAAACAATCCTAGTTGAATTTTTAGATTGGTATAATTACTGTATTTTTTTAAGGTAAACTCAGCTAAATCTTTGCCAAGTTCAACGGCTGTAACTTGGCATCCAAGATCTAAAAAGGGTTTTGTCGCTTGTCCTGTACCAATGCCTATTTCAAGAATATGACTCTCTGTATTTAAAGTGACATGCTTAAAAATCTCATGATACAAGTCTTCACAATAGGTTGGTCGCCATTGATCATAAAGTGATACCACAGTATTAAAGGTTTCCCCTAAATGATTTAATTTCTTCATGTTACCTCTCAATTTTCTGTCTATAATTTTAGTAATCAATTTATTCATCTGAATATAGGTTGATCTATTATGTCAATTGATGACTCTTTTGATGTACGATTGTAAACCCTTGATAAAGGCTTAATCGTTGAAGCAATCCAAAATTGTTAAGATAAGAACCATTATATTGGCAAATGTTGAATCATTATGCCGCCTACATACAAACTAACACTGTTCGCAAGAAATACTGTGATTAAATTTCTTTTATAAGAATGTTCATGAACAAGAGGTGTGATAGTCACAAACTCAACCAAGAATACAAAAAACTCACCAAAGATCAGAATAAGTAACAGATAACTTTCTAAAGGATGCATCGACAGACTCAGCCATATATTGAGAAAACCCTGGGTGATTAAGTTAACGATTAAGAATACTTTCCAAGTTTCTTTAGACCTATAGCCAAGGCTATAAAAAACCAACCCCTCAAGGATTAATGTCATACTTAATCTAGAAAATACTAAAAGTGCTGTTCTAAGTAAGCCTTTTCCTTCTTTAAGACTGCCATGGCTATAATCCAAAGTGTAAATATTCGTATATTCCTTTAGGTTTAACTCAAACTTCATGAGCACTAAACCGCCATGACTTATTACTTCCAAATAAATTGAATCCGTTTCTTTTAACCTCCCAACATAACATGCATAGTAGGTTTCTCCGAATTTATGACGGACTTCTCCTCGAATATACTCATGATTAATAAGAAAGTAGACTCTAGCATTCTCCGGTACATCACGAGAAATAACGATGACCGAAGGTGGTTCAGCCGCATTGGCAAATGCTTCTCCTAGGGTTAAGAGCATTAACAAGAAAATAAAAATGATGACTTTTAATCGCTTCATTTCAGCTCCTTTTAGTACGCCTTCAAAATACATGGAATGTCTTCGTCGGTAATGATTGTAATTGGCTTTTCCGTGACCTTCCCACTATGGGTTATTAAGATCGCATCAATTTGAACGGGATCATAAACATTTTCCTTGTAAAGTTTAATAATGTCATAGATATTTGTTTTTCTTGATTGAATAAGAGTTTTCTTATACTGTGTTTTATATTTGATCACTTCTTCTATCTTGGTATTAGAGAGCTCTTTCTGACCTGTAGTGAGATGATTACTTAACCATGAAGCAATGGTTTCAGAATTTAACATACAAACAAAATGATGTTCATTATAAATCGGAATTTGTGAAAAATCATGGGTTTTCATAAGATTTAGTGCTTCTGCTAAACTGGCAGTTTGCTCTAGAATTTTGACTTCATGTCTACAAATTTCTGTGATAGATTTTGGGGAGGAAATTTTGTCATAAATACTTTTAAACTCAGCAACAGCATCATCATTAGGTTCAGCAATTACCCGTCCATCAATACGTTCATGAACAATTGCATTACGAAGCTCGTTGTATTCTATCAAATGTTTCTTATAGTATTTAACAACACCTTTTCGCTCTGCAACTTGATTGACTATAGAGGCAAAACTCACATGATTTACAGCACCTGCCTTTGAACGCAAATAATTATCAAGTTGATTGTATGTGCTTAAGAAAACTTCTGAATTTTTCATTTTTCTCCTCCAAAATCTGTTCATCATCTTTTCTATATTCAGAAAGCTCTAATGAATTTTTAGTTAGTCAGCCCCACACTTATAAAATCATGTACTTCTTTACCCAGTTTGCTACAAATGGCTGTCAAGAAATTGGCTGTATTCTTTTCCTTTAAATCTACAAAAATTTTAATGAATGCCACTATAATATCCTCACCAAATTCCTTGGATGCCAAGTGAAAAAGATAGACACCTTTAAAATGAACACCTTCTGGTCTGCTGTTATCTGGGGTTCTAATCGCAGGAGATTCTAGAGCATATTTTTCAACTTTCTTCATATACTTCTCATAGGTTTCCTGACCATAGGTAAATTTAAGATAAGACACGGCAATAGCTTCTGCAATACTTTCATTGAGCCAGTCTTCAAAAGACATCACATCTGCACCAGTCGCCCAGTTGTGACCTAATTCATGAGCTAGGAACCGACTGAAACTTATTGGGTCACTAGACGCTTTAATCAACACAATCAAGTTCTTTCTGAAATACCCACCATCATGTAAGGGATTATTACAGATGACTAAGTCAAAATTCAAACTTTGTTCAAATGGCAATCCTAGTTGGTCCTTCAGATATTGTAAAACATTTTCATAGGTTGTCTTAATTTGTTCTGATAACTCTTCTTCATTCCCTTCTGTAGGGTTGATATAAAGGTTAAAGTTACTGCCTGTATATTCAAATTTCTTTGTAAACCAATTTTTAATAGCAATAATATTGGCATCGAAATCTAAACTTCTGTAAACCAAGTGATCTTCTTCGACAGCTTTTATCACTTCATATTCTTGAAAGTTATGTAGATAAACCGTTTTGTCATAAACTTCAAAGGCATTGATCATAGGATACCATGCAGAATAGATATTCAGTCCTATATAATTATCAGAAATTTCATTGTACCAACCATCCACAGGTCCTTGATAAGATACTGTAAATGCATTAAAATCATAGTCTGTCTTAAAATGAATCCTTTGGCATAATGTTCTAAAAGGAATTTCAACTGCCTTAGTAATTTCATAATCTATGGTTTCATCATTAATTTTAAGTTCCTTTATAAGAAAATTATTGTTGAGTTCAAAAGTTTGTTCTTGATGCAAGTGATTCAATTCTACTTTAGCCATTACTTGAATGCCATCATTGTCATTATTTCTAGTTAAATGCATTGTCATTTGTTTTATCATTTTCTACCTTCTTTTCTGTGGTCTAATTGGATTGTATATAATTTTCATAGTGAACTTATATAACACATTTTGCTATGAATTGAAAAAAATGGAATTAAGGACGTAAAGCCCTCTTGTCCATTTTAACACTAATGATCTCATTCAAAATATTATGTTTTCCTTAATTTAATCCAGATATTTCACGAAATAAATCGCTTCAAAATACATAAACCAGAATGCTCGAATAATATTCTTGCAGATTCATGTTCTTTTTTACTTTTGTTTTAAAACCTTACTCATGACTGAACTCTTATAATTTGCCAATCCCCACCTAATGGTTTCAACATATCTATACTTTCTTTTTTCATAATACCGTATTAAATGATAAGCTGTTTCTGCTGTATCCAGTGCAACCTCAGTAATATGCTCTAAGCAGCTCGCTTCCAGTTCGGCAATATCCATTAATTTTCCACCAAGTCCATGCTTTTGATATTCTGGCAACACAGCGAATTGACCGATCTTTGCCACATGCTTCTGATTGTACCATTCACTATTCGTAGAAGGACTATAATTGTAAAGTGATACGGTTCCAATAATTTTACCTTCTCTGATTGCCACAAAACATTTGTATGCTTTATTGACTCTTATAAGCGTGACTTCATCATTTTGAGTGGCAGCCACATAATTTAAACCCATGTCCAACAGGAATTTATAGGATTCATTCAGCACTTGTGTCAACTCCGATATGGAATCTTCTGATTTTAAAGGTCTTATTTCTATGGCTTCATTATTGATTTTGACGTTATATCTCATCTTTACTCCTTGTTTAAATCTAAATTTCTAAATTCTGTCAAAGAAATGTACTTTTCCAACTGGTGTGATGACATTGTTTTCAATAATTAATGCACCTTCATCTTCAATGGCATATACAGGCAATTGTGTTTCCTCAAGCACCTTATGAATACTTTCCATTTGTAATTCACTATGGGTAAAATGAATTTCTACATTGAAGCCCTCTAACATATCCATGCCTTTATAATATTTAAAAGTAGCATAATCCTTGTCAGGGGTTAAATGATATTGTTTCTTTTGTATCACAGCACCTGCACTAAATCCAATCAAAACACCTGTATGCTTTTCTATGAATGGAACCAACTCGAATTCTATTAATCTCTCCATCATGCGATCAGGAAGGCCACCTGTGAAATAAAGTACATCCGAATCTAAAATAATCTTTTTAGCTTCCTCTTTTGAAGTTTCAAAATAATTAATCCACTTTATTTGCTTTTCATTTATACCATAACTTTCAAATGGATCAATTATACCATGATAGTACAGTCCATTTTTTGGATTATAGACTTCATGCCACTTTTCCTTTGAATCAATTTGTGCATCTCTAAATGAAAAGGGTATAATTGCGACTTTGCTGTCACTTTTGATATATTGTCTGAAAGTATTTAAACACCAATCCTCATCGATGTCATATATATTTGCCAAAATATTAATCATATTTACTCCTTGTTTTATACGCTATAATTTTCGCGCTTTAATGATCATGGATAAAGGAATTAATTGTGCTTTCTCTTTTGAATAATACCGATTCAGATCATTAAATTCACCTGCCAAAATCTCTTCAGGTACATCTTCTATAAACTTTTCAACAACCATACCTGCCTTGTAAAATGCATTGAAATAAGACGATAATTTCCACTTGATTAAATGCATTTCCTCGCTTTCTTTTACCACTTTAAAATCATTTTCCAAATGATAAGATCTGCTTATCTGCAAAGCTTCATCCTTGACTTCAATGCAGTTCAAAATGGGATGATCCCAACTCATTACAAAATATCCACCTGGCTTTAAATAATTGGAAACAAGTTCAATGGACTTTTCTAACGCCTTGGTCCATCCAAAAGCATATATAGAGTACACAATATCAAAATAGTTTAATGGTATCCCAGGATTTATTTCCATGGGTGACTCAAAAATTGTTGCACTATAGTGATTTTCTTTTAAGAAGGCTCGAGCTTGATTCACTTGAGATGTTGAGATGTCTAATCCCCACAATTCTTTAGCGCCTTTGTCTCCCATATATTTTTAAGAGTGACCACTGCCACATCCAATATCCAGTACTTTTTTTCCTTGAAGATTATCAAAGAGTTTTAATTCCAACTCCGTTTGCATATGTGGTGCATAGATTGGTAAAGCAGTACTGCCAAAATATTGCTTTGCTATTTTGTTCCAGCCTTTCTTGTTCGCTAGATGTTTCTCTTCACAATTCATAATGCCTCTTTTAATTCCACTATTCTGTTCAAAAAGAAGTAGTGAATGCAAAGCATCCACCAGTTGTTTATAATACAATTTTCACTTCTTTAAAGCCTCGATTACAGTATCCATTTTTTCATTAAGTCTTTTCATTTCTTCGTTTCTGCTTTTAGAATTTCTCATCATCTTTATGATAATAATCGGAATACCAATGATGATTGCTAAAAGAAGTAATGAATTGATCATTTGAAATACCAAAGTGGTATCAAATACTATAAACCCCATTAAAAAATTTGTCATGTAATGCTCCTTTTCTCATTTCAACCTAGATTAATAACGGATCCATTTATATTTAAGTTATATCATTCGCTTTAAAAACTTACTTATTTTTTTCTCTGTTGCCTCAGGATTTAAAGATAATATTTGAGCACGAAGTTTCTTGTATGAGTCTTCAATCTCATCTTCATCGACTCTAGTATATGCTTCAAATTTCGAATCCACTGTACAAAAGACTGTCACTGGCCATCCATAAGGCAAACCCTCTTTAGAAATCTTTCTGGTCTCACCACACATGGAAATCAAGAGGTTCATTTGCAAGTTCAATAAACTCTTCTCTACTTTTGATTTGTTTTCCTTTCCAAAATGACTTTGAATTTCAACGAATGAAGCCCTTTTATGAATTTCTATATAATCATAAACACTTTTGTCCAAAACAGACATTAATCCCTCATCATACAAGGCTTCTGCTGTCATCCCTTTTCTTCTGACATGAATTAAATCCAGCATCCAAGATTTTGTAATCCACCCAGATTTATTCATGAAAACTTTACCATAGAAGATGTCTTCATGCTCCTCTACAGCCCTATGTCGCCACTGCCAAGGATCTAACGCCAAATCTCCTGTGTGAAACTCAATTTCATTCACATAATAATCTTCCAGTGAAAATATCCCTTCTCCATTGTTCCCACTGAAACAAAAACCAATCTTATGGATTTCAACTATAAAATCATTAAAACCTTTTATTTTATTGATTTTCATGAGTACCTCCTAAACATAATAGGCTATAAATCTATATTAATGGCATCTTTCAGTAAGGATAAGTGTTAATTCATTCTAAAACATAGTGACCTTACTGCTTATGTTTACCTTAATGTAAACTTTATGAATTAACTCATAATACTTAAGTTCAATGTCTTCATACTTTCTGTACTATAATAATTTTTGGTCATCATGAGAAGTTCATCAAGGAGATTATCCAAATCAAATTGCTCTAATACAACCTTTTCTTGTTCCTGTAAAGGATATCTCAAAGTTTTGAGTTTCTCTAGAATTAACTTGTTTGAATCAGATAAATTTAACTTTAAAACGTAATTGATGGCATTTGTTTTTGATGTAAATGCTTTTTCTCTTATGGTATAAATACTTCTTGTCGTGGTTTGAATGGCATATACAATAAAATCCAAGTCTGTTATTTCTTTTTTCTGAGTAAAAAATCGCTGTGTTAACTGATCAATTTCAGAGTAAATCTCAGCCCATTTTGTTGCAAAAAAACTTTCTAAAGTGACTTTATTTCTGAATGCTTCATAACAACTTAAAATCATGCCTTGTTCAATTGGTCCATGGATTACTTGATTTATATTTTTCCAACCTTTTCTCGTTGAACCTATATAAATGCCGTCAACATGCTTTTGGTTAATAAAATAATAGGTTCCTTCAAGCTGCTTGAACAAGTCCTTTCTTTGTCGATATCTTTCATGTAAATTAAAGATTTTCACCTGCTGTTCTTCTGACAAAGTTTCATTTAGAAAAACTAGGAAGTCAATATCACCTCTACCTTGAACAAAATCGCCTGTCATCGTTGAACCATACAAGACAAGATCTAGAATTTCTACTCCACAGGACTCATTTAAGTCACCAGCAAATTCATTTAACAATTTCTTGTACTGCATCTCCATATCACACCAACTCTTTCAATTCTATATTCAAGCAATTCTATATTCAAGCAATGACACAACTCCTCAAAATAGGATTTAGATCATTCAATATCTTTTAGTTCATTTACAAACGATTTAAACTGCAGGTTGTATAATCATCATTCTATGTATCTTGTCTAACGAGATCGTCTGTTCTACTTTATAATTGTAGTTGCAAAACAGATTTTTGAAATCCTCTATCGTCCTTTGCTTCCCACCGTAACAGGCAACGGATAATCTTAAACCATGCATAATAGCATCCTTAGGGGTGTATTCATCTTCTAAGATATCTTCGATGATGATGAATTTGGGATGTTTTTCACAGCTTCTTAAGCTGTTCATAATGACTTGATCACATTGATCATCATTAAAATCATGAAGAAGGTTCATGAGTATCACATAATCAAATTTCTCTTTTTTAAGTTCTAAATCAAAGATATTAGAAGAAACATAATCGATCTTAACTTGGTTTAATGCTTTAAATTCATTTCCAATCTGACAAGGTATGGGATGATCAACAATAGTGTATGTACAACCCTGATACTTTCTCATAATTTCGGTTCCTAAACCACCACTGTTTCCACCTAGTTCAAGGATTTGTTTATGATCAAAATCCATTTGTTCACAAACACTTTTCCCAATGAAAGAAGTGATTTTAAAATTATATCTAGAATAAATATCATATTCCAAATCTGTAAATGCTAATCTAAAAGTGTACCAATAATAGCTATTTCGCTCATGAAAAAGTTTACCACCTTACATCACTTTTTCTATAAAAT
>JAFGVN010000042.1 GCA_016937975.1 Clostridia bacterium | reverse complement strand
GCCTAATGAAGTCATTGTTAAACTAGAACCACATATCAAGGAGTTGAATCCATCCTATCAGTTAATTTATAAAATATTTTCTGAAACAGGATTAAGAACAAAAGAGGTGTTGTTTTTAGAAGAAGATTGTATTGAAAGTTCTCGATATGAAGGTTTAAAACAACTTAAATATTTACCACACAAAATATTATCAGCCAAGAAAAAGAAAGGGTTGCCGAGTTACCATAAAATCATGATCACAGAAGCCTTAGCAGATGAGATAATGGCTTTTGCAAAAGAAACAGAAAAACTTAGAAAAGCCTGTGGATTATCCTATATATTTCTTGTTAAAAGACAGGGCTATAACCCCAAAATGCTAAATCTGAATTATTATATTTCTATGATCAATAAGTTAATTGAAATGTATGATATCCGCTCAAGTGAAGGAGAACTATGGAATTTCACCAACAGACAATATAGAAAAACATTAGCAGTTACACTCATTGAAAACGGCGCTACTATTGAAGAATTGGCATACTGGTTAGGACATCTTAATAGAAGTACTGCAGCGACATATTATGCCGAAGTTAGGGCTAAAAAGCTTGAAGAAATGAATACAGAGTTCTTTAAAAAACAGTTTGATTTGCTGATAGATCAAGAACAACTTGAAGAATTTACAGAAGATGAAAGAAGACTTTTATATATGGATTTTAGGCTAGAACAAAGACGTGTAGAGTTTGGCTACTGTATGAAAAAATTAGCCGATGGCGGTTGTAATAATAGAAGTAGTCTCTATAACTGTATAAACTGTAAAATGCTTTGTACCGGTAAAAAGTATCTGCCCTATTGGAAAGAATTTTTAAAGGAACAAGAGACAATTGTGGGCACATTAATCCGCATATACAATAAAAATCAAATCAACAACTATGAGGATTTTAAGGAGTACCAGAAAGAAATGGGTCTACTAGAGGGTTATAAAAATATTGTAAACAAGATTGAAGAAAGTGAGGTGAAATAAATGAATTCAGTGGTTGTTGTTCAAAATTATGATGAGGCTAAAAAAGAGCGATATAAAGATTTTTTAAGTAATGTTGGTGAGGATATTGAGTTTGATTCAGATGCTTGGAAATGTGATAAATTAGTAAGAATTGCATCAGAATATAGTTCTTCATATACCTTAGGATTTGAAGGTATTCCTAATAAATACAAAGAGATGGTGAAGTATTTTTCGGTCATAAGAATGCTAAATGGGAAGTCGCCTAAGAGTGTTAGAGGCCATATTTATGATCTGGGATTATTCTTTAAAATAATTGATGTAGAATATAAAAATTTTCATATAGAAAAATGCACACACAGCACGGCAATAAGGTATAAAGAATATCTTGATAAAGAATATAACAGTATGGCAACTAAAAGCACTAAATGGTCTAGTGTAAATGTTTTTTTTAGGACAATGCAAGGTTTTGAGAGTAAAGAATATAAAAATCCATTCGATAACAATCCATACAGCCATTATAAAAGATATGATGATAAATATATCCCTAAGAAGATTACTGAACAATTAGATGCTGCTTTTAAGGATGGCAATATAGACTTGAGATTAAGATGTATTTATTGGATCTTAAGGCTAATACCATCAAGGATTGGTGAAGTTGTTGGCATGAAAATAGATTGTTTAAAATCATTTAACGGAGCTTATCAATTATTCATTCCTACATGGAAACAAAATGGCGGACATAGAGAGCCTATCATTCGAACGATAAGATTAGAATATGAGGGTATGGCAGCATATCTGATTGACTTAATCAAAGAACAACGAGCCTGCTCTAAAAGCATCCAAAAGCATATGAAAGAAGGTGAGAAAGATTTGCTTTTCTCATATCAAGAGTATGTTAGATATGATGAGGACAGATGTTTTTTTAAGAATCACTATCGAACGACGAAAATAAGTCCAGTGAATCGATTTTTCAAAGTCATTTGCAGAGAAAAAAACATTAGGGATAGCAATGGAGAAATATTTAAGTTATCGACCCATATGTTAAGGCACAATGGCATAACGGATAGACTTATTCATGGGTTTACAATACCACAAGTAGCAGAGATGACAGGACATCATGGTAGTAAAATGATTTATGAATCTTATACACATATGGATCTAAATCCAGAAGTTATTTTAAGTAAGCAAAATGATGTGCTGGGTGAAAAGAATAATGCGGATAAATACATTGTGTTTAATGGGCGTATTTTAAATATGGAAGAAGCATTAGAGAAAAAGTTGCTTCGTAACATAAGAGCTCATAGAGTAAATGGTGGTATTTGTACAGATATCTTAGGCTGTAAAAGTGATATGTTTAGTTGTTTAGATTGCAAACACTTTGCGCCAGACCATGAAAATCTTGATTATTTCAAAGGCCAGGTTATTTCTTGGGAAAAGAAAACAAAACAATTTGAAAACTTGCCTATGGTCAGCCAAAATGCTAAAAAGAATGCTATGCTTTTCCAAGGCGTCGTGGATAAAATAATAGCTGTAATAGGTGGTGATAAGGTTGAATAAACTACCGAGAGTAATAGAAGAAAAACAAGCCTTACAAAGACAAGAAACAGTGAATAAAGTCTTAAGAGCGATAACTGATATGACTAACGAAGGTGCAAATATTAGAATAAAAGATTTAATTGAATATACAGGACTATCTAGATCAACTTTTGCCAAGCAACATGTTAGGGATATTCTCATTAACAAGGGAATTGTAGATTCAAAAAAGGAAAGAAGTAAAATTAAAACCAATAAACCGACTAGAATATCTAATTTAATGAAAAAGGCAGAGGAAAGAGAGGCGTATATTAAGAAACTAGAAACAGAAAATGCAGCATATAAAAATGAATGTGAGCTCTTAAGAGGCAGATTATTTTTGTTGATGCAACGGCTAGAAAACATAGAAAAATAGAAGATAAAAAATTGACACGATTATAGAAAAACTATAGTCGTGTT
>JAFGVN010000004.1 GCA_016937975.1 Clostridia bacterium | reverse complement strand
TACAATTAAATTTTAGTGAGCTTTTCCAACACTTAGATATGCATATCTTTTTGATTATAAAATGTAAATTCCTATACTATAAAAAAGTAGCTTACTTAACCGTAAACTACTTGATTTCTACCATTATCTTTTGCTTGATTTAACAAAGTATCAACATATTGGAGGATTTCATCTGGATCTTTTGAATAAACTCTAGTGACACCAACACTACAAGTAGATTTTAAATCTTTATAGTCCCATTGAATATTTTCAACACTTAATCTCACGCGCTCAGCAACCATTAAGCATTCCTGTTGAGACGCATAATCCAAAATAATGAGAAATTCCCCACCACCATAACGACCAACTACATCATCTCCGCGTACAGTATGTTTTAAAGTATCCGCAATGTTTTTCAGGACTTGATCTCCTACAGTATAACCATAACGATCATTAATCTCTTTTAAATTATCTACATCCAATAAAATGACAGCGTTATTACCCTCTAATTTAGACTTGAAAATTTCAATGATTCTCGTTCGATTATAGACCTCTGTTAATGAATCTGTTATTGAATTAATATATAAATCTTTCTTAATCTTCTTTCTATAATTGTAAACAACTACTGAAATGATACTCAAAATCACCAACAAGACTACAGTCCCTACAATAAAGAACAATAATTTTTTCTGTGCAGATAATTCCGCTGATTTTGCAGCTGCCAATTGCTCTAACAACTGAACCTGTTCCGTTACCTCATCGAATTTGTACTTTCCCAAGTCTTCATAGGAATCCCTTAAGGCATAATAGTAGTCATTTGAGTTATAGTACTGATTCATTTTATAGTATAAATCTGCCGCCTTGTGATACTCCCCTGAAATATAATAGGCATAAGCTAGATCTTCATTGATATAATTGAGAAACATAGGAAATTCCTCGTTCAATGATACACTTTCATAGGTTTGTTTTGCTTCAAACAAATACGGAATTGATATGGGATGATTGCCAACACCGTAATGACCCATATAATATAAAATTTTAGAACGCAGTAAATCGTTTTCCTCATCCACCAAACTCAAAAGAGGTTTCAACAAATCAATGGCTTGATATTGACGATTTTGCATATATAAAGCTTTCGCAACATTCATCTGGTTTATGATTTCTGTATTCTCAAAAATACTGTTCATATTGGTAGTTTCAGAATACTGCTCTGCTTTTTCAAAAATTTCTTGTGCTTTTAAATAATTTCCATTATAAAGCTCTATTGAGCCCATAATGTTTAAATAATGCCATTCTCCTATATCATAACCAATGCTTGAAGACAGATTTCTCGCTTCAGTAGCATATTTTTCTGCCTCACTGGCATCATATGTATCCAAATAGGCAATTGCCAGAATCTCATCTGCACGTACTACACCTGTTAAATCTTCAGATTCATGAGCTAATTTTTTTAAAGCAAGTCCATTTTGAGAAGCTGAATCATAATCATAAAATAGCAAATCAATTCGTGCAAGATAATATAAAATTTCTATTTTTAGCGCATCATTCTCTGTGAGTTCCAATGCTCTTTCCAAACTCACATAGGCGGTTTTGTAATCATAGTCGATTAACGCCAAATGCGCAGTAAGGAAAAGTTCCAAACTCTCATTGTTATGCATTTCTTTAAATTGGACTAAATCTTCGTTTGTTAAACTATTTTCCTCCACCTTATCTATATACTCCGAAATTAAATCATCGGCATAAACAAAGGAAAATGAAAAGAACAAACATAAAATTATTATTAGTTTCCGCATAATTTACCTCATTCTTATAGCATCTATACAATTATAGCATAGCTTCATTTAAAAACCTATTAACTAAATCTTACCTCTAAATTTACATATAGCTTTACTTTTTTGGGAAATATTATGAAGCCTATCCTATAAGTTATATTACAAAGTCAATACAAGTCATATTTAAGCTTGCTATATAGCCACTCTGCCACTAAAATATACCTAGAGATATCGAGGAGGTACAATGAACTCTATTAAAAAATATATCAAAAAGCATAGTCTACCTATGATTTTTATTATCTTGATGAATTTTGCCTTAATTGTTGCAGTGGAATGGTTTTGGAGAAAGGATATCCATCACGTGATCACATGGATTACCCAACAATTTCCCCTTGTGCTTATGAATCTTGCATTTGTCATGCTTGTTACACTTATATTGGCTTTAATTTTAAAACGCTATACTTTAGCTTTTTTACTTGTAACAAACTTTGTGCTCATCTTAGGCCTATTGAATTCGAAAAAAATCGCATTAAGAAATGTTCCCTTAGTTACATCTGATTTTCATTTATTCAATGAAGCTATGAATTTACTACCCCAGTTTGCAGATAAAAAAACCATAATGCTTGTCATTTTGGGTTTGATCTTAATGGTTGGACTATCCTACTTCATTATTAAATGGTCCAAGAGACTTCAGCCTTTTAAGTTACCCCATATGCTCCCTTTGATAATCATTGCAACATTTACTTTAATCATTGGACAAATCAGTTATGGCAATGAAACCAGTATCATCAAATCAGGCTTATTGATTTCAATTGTAAATGATGCTAAAAGAGGTACTGAACAAACCATTCACTATGATGTTAACGAAGATGATTTAATTCCAACAGATAATAAAGGAAAACTTGACCCAAATCATGAAGGTATTTTCAAAAGTGATCAAAAGCCCAATGTAATCATTATACAAAGTGAAGCCTTTTGGGATCCCAATAAGTTGAACCTTACATTTTCGGAGAATCCAATTAAAAATTTCAATGCCTTGGAAAAACAAAGTATGCATGGTTATATGTACGTACCCGTTTTCGGTGGTGGAACATCTAATACTGAATTTGAAGTTCTTACAGGTATGTCCTTAAAAAATTATTACAGTGATTGGTACATGGTTTTCTCTGATGGCATTAAGGAACCCTCAGTATCTTTAGCCTCTATCTTTAGAAACAATGGTTATTATACCATCGGTACTCACCCTTATTTAGGTTGGTATTATGAAAGAGATTCCGTATATAAATATTTTGGTTTCAATGAATTTAAATCCATTGAATTCATGGAAGATGCCACAAAACAAGGCCTCTATGTGGATGATGTCTATATGACAAATGAAATTATTCGAAATATCGAAAATCATGAAGAACCTGTTTTCAATATGGCTATTACCATGCAAAATCATGCACCATTTAGTGATGGACGTTTTGCACCTAATGATTTAATTGTAAAAACCGATGAGAAATTTGAACACTTGACCCAAACCTTAATCAATACTTATGTGAATACTGTTTATTATACAGATTTGCAATTGAAGCGACTCATTGAGTATTTGGAAAACTCCGATGAACCTACCATAATATTATTTTATGGTGACCACTTACCCCTTTTAGGTGATGATTACTTGGTTTATAGAGATACAAACTACATTGATAAGGATGTCATTTTAGTCGATGAAAACCTTGAAATGATGTCTACTCCATTTATCCTATGGAGCAACTACTCTAATAAAAGCATTGATTTGGGTACAATTAACGCTTCATATCTGCCATCCATTATTTTAAATGAAATGGATATGGATGCGCCAGAATATATGAAAGACCTTTATAGGCTTTATGAAACCTATCCACTTTTTACAAGGGGTTTTGTATGGGATGCAGATGGCAACAAATATTCTTCTGATGATCCTATTTATGAAAAGCTTATGAAAACCTTCTATGTATTATTTACATCAAAGGATGATACTTCTTCAGAAAATCCATGGCTTATCCTGGACAATGATGATTTCAACAAAAATTATGATATGACTAAATTAAAACCTGATGCAGAACATTAGCAACAAAATTCTGTCAATAACAAAGGTATAGGCTATTTCAGCTTATACCTTTTATTTTTTATTTTATACATATTCTGATCTGCTTCATCAATCCACTCGCTAAGTCCATGATGTGCATCAGGATTATAGTAACAATATCCAATACAAAGGCTTACTTGAATTCCCTTTTTATCATTCAACAGATATCTTATAGATTCATTGTTAAATTCATCTAGGATTTTCTCTAAAGTATCTTTTGCTATGGCGCGAATGTAAACAACAAATTCATCTCCTCCAACTCTGGATATGACACCATGAGGAAAGTATTTTTTCAAAAGATTTGCAGCAGCAATAATTAAATCATCTCCTGTTGCATGTCCAAAAGTATCATTGACTTCCTTTAGACGATTTACATCTGCATATAGGAGTACCGGTTGATTAACTGTATTAATATTTTTATTGAAATCCTTATAAAGGACATCGAAAAAGCCCCTTCTGTTATATACACCCGTTAAAGAATCTCTAAAGGCTAAATCTTTTAACTGAGTATTGTAAGTCTTCAGTTGGTTATAAGAGTATATTCTGTTCAGGGTGTTGGTTATAATAGTTCTTAATGCAACAAAACTCAAGTTTTTTGCTGTAGTTGCATCCGTGAACAAATGTCCATAACATCTGTTATTGATATTAATTGGATAAACCAAAAAAGCACTTGCTTTCGTTTTAAAATAAATTTCATCAGGCAATCCTTCTCTGGCTTCATATTGAATATGTTCATGTATTGTGCCATTGTTATATCCGAAAACCATATGCATCATCTTAGGGTAATCAAAATTAAAGGGATCATCGATTACTAAACTACCTTCATTAAACAAGCACAAATAAAATTCCTTACCATTTATTTCATAAAAATATTGCTTCAAGGTCTCATTCAATTCTGAAAGACTATCTATATGGTTAAATGCCACCGATAAGGACATTGAGTCTCTATAACTGTCAATGGCTCTTCTATAATTCTCTTTAATTTCCAAAATGGATTCACCGCGAGATCCCATTTTACAACCACATGATCCACGAACAATAACTTCAGGTTCAAAGATGGAGCTTTCCTTATTGTTTACCAATACATCTAATGCCAACTCAGCTAATTCTGAAAAAGACTGATTCACTGTTGTTAATGGTGGTTCCAGCAATTTTGCTTCTTCAATATCACCAAAACCTACAATTTTTAAATCACCAGGAATGCTAATGCCCATTGTCTTTGCAAGGTCATAGATACCAACAGCAATAATATCGTGTCCACATACAATTAAATCAACGCCTTCTTCTATAAGTTCTTTTCCCAAGACATATCCAGAGGCTTTGGAGAAATCACCATGCTTTACAATATAATCTATGGGTCTACCCCTTACTTCTGTAATTGCATTTAAAAAGCCTTCAAAACGTGCTTCAACAACATCATTATCCAATTGACCTGTAATATAACCTATTTTTTTAAAGTTATGTTGGTCCAGCAAATGGCGCATCAATCTATAACTACTATTTTTATCATTCAATAAGACATATTTATGTTTTCCCAAAGGAATATTCATACTGACTACAGGGACTTGACCATAGCGCTGAATAAAAGTTTCCAAAGCATTTATACCAATATATTTGCTTAAAGAATTGGATGAAACAATGAGACCATCCATCGGAAAATTTTGCATTAAATTGAAGATGACGTTACTATAGTGCTCATCTCCAACTGATGATTCCAAAGGTTTTCCACAAAAGAAAAAAAGACGGTTATCGGAAGTCTCCACAACATCGCTTAAATGGGTCCATAATTCTTCTGCAAACATATCATCTGATGTTGATAGCATCATAGCGTACATCTTCATAAAAACTCCTTTTTTCTTATATTGATTTATACCTTTTTTTAAAGGATATAAACAATTAGGTCTTTAGACATTGTGTAAAAAAAACCTTGAAAAATTCATGATATAGAATATTCCAAGGATACTATGTTTTATATTTTGTTTGATTATAAAATATGACGTACATCAGTACATGCTGCTATTTAGAAAATTTATCTAAGAGCATCATCATCTCATCAACATATGAGTCACCATTGCCTTTTAAAAAGGCATCTTTTAAGCAGCTGTTCATATGTTGTCTTAAAATGAATGAATTCGTTTTTCTCATTAAACTGGTCACAGCAAGTATTTGATTTGAAATATCAACACAATATCGGTCTTCTTCCATCATTTTTATAATATTTTCAATTTGCCCTCTAGCAGTTTTTGCCATTTGAAGTGCTTTATCCTTATCTGTTTTCATTTTGCCTCCCTCCCCCTTGGGGGTATCTCTATTTTATGATGAGATTTTTATTTTGTCAACTAAATAATATTTAGTCCAGTAAACATTAAGGTATAATATAGATAAGAAAGGTTGACCATATGAAAATACTAATTTTAGGTGATACAGGATTAATAGGCAGTGCCTTAGTACAAAAATTAATAAACCATCATGACATCATTGGCTTATCAAGATCTACAGCTCATTTTGATTATGAACACATTGCTTTTAATATAGAATCAACAGGAATAACTTCTCTATTGGAAAGTACTCAACCACAACTGATCATCAGTGCATTACGAGGTGACTTTGATCAACAGCTACAAAGACATCATGAAATATTAACATACTCAAAGCAACACCAAATACCCATTCACTTTTATTCTACTGCGAATGTGTTTGATGGTTCCAACCAAACCATTCATGGCGAAATGGATCAAACCATCTCTGTTAGTCCATATGGCAATTTTAAAATTGAAGTTGAAAACTTAATTAAAACTTTACCCTCATATGCCATCATTAGACTACCCATGGTTTTTGGTAAGGACTCCCCTAGATTTAAAGAAATTCAAAAGATTCTAATCACTCAGGAAAAACTTAAAGTACTTGATTTATTGGAATTATCAATTGTATTGGATACTTACATTGCTGATATCCACGCTTTAATTATTGAAAGAAATCTATCTGGTATATTTCATATCACAAGTCAGGATACTATCTCTATGAAAGCTTTTTATCAGTCTTTCCTTGGAAATGACATCATCATTGAAAGTATTCCTCCTCAAATATTTGCACTTAAAAGTACTCAAGAACTTTTACTTGAACAGCCTTTAGATGTTCAACAAGTTGTTTCGACACTTAATACACATCTAAAACAATAGACTCATATCATAATATGAGTCTATTGTGAAACAGCTTCAAGAACTTTTCGAAGCGCATTAAAAATGTAATCTGATTAAAGGTGTTGTACAATTTGAATCTTATAACCATTAGGATCTTTCACATAGATAAATTGAATAAAAGGTGCCGGTTGAAATGGTCCTTCAAAAGAAATTTTCTTATTTTCCAATAATGTAATCACCTCATCTAGTGTATCTGTTTCAAATCCAGTTGAAACAAAATTAGAGTGTTGTATATCCTTTAAGTTTGGATTATAAATCAACTCAAACTTGGTTTCACCTTCACCTAAAAAAACAATTTCCACTTGATCTGGTGTTGTCATTTTACGATCTACTTTTAAATCCAAAATTTCATTGTAAAAAGCCATTGAAGCTTCCATATCTTTTACCATAATTGTTGTCCATAAATTTTTCATAAAATCCTCCACAAACGATTGATGAGCAATAATAATTTTACACCTTAAAGGCATGTAACATTCATAACGTCGCTGATTAGCTTCATTTTGTATGCACTTTTTTACAATAATAGCACATTCGTCTGTAATAATACACTATTGAATTATCACAAAGTTTTTTAAAGACATGAGAGTTTAATGCAACATTTTGAAAAAACAAAAACAAGATGAACTCATCTTGTTTTTACATTCTACGCATCACACCTTCAGAAATATTGGTTAGCATATATCCAATATTTCTTTTGGTTTCAATTTTCACATTACGATCAAGTTTTTTCAGTTTTTTTCTTAAAAAGGAAATATAAACCTCTATATTATTCTCTTCACAAGGTTTATTACCCCAAATGACACGTCGAAGTTTCTCTTTTGACAAAGCAATGTTCTGATTCAAATAGAGATATTTCATCAAATCTGTTTCCTTTTTTGTCAAAGATAAAGTATATAATTCATTTTTCAAGAGTCCACTTTGTGGTTCAAATAAGATTTCCCCCAGCTTATACACGGATTCATACTCTAGATTTAATCTACGCATTAAGGCATTCATTCTAGAAATCATCAAATGACTATCCATATGATAAGAAAAAATATCATCAATGCCATGATCTAGGAACCAGACACTTTTATGGTTGATCATTTCAAAAGTTAACACGACAATAGGCGCAAGAAAACCCTTTGATCTCATTGCCTTGATTCTCTTTTCATCACATAAACTTTCACTCATTAAAATGAAATCGAATTGGTGACTCAAGGCTAATATTTCACCTTTCTTATAACTGTTGACTATTTCAACACTATTTTGATGCTTTAATGTGGGAAGACAAACTTGCAAATGCTCAAGTTTGTCTTCAACAATTAATATTTTCATGGTAAATCCTTAGGTTATTTTTATTAGTTGTTGTTGTATTGACCAATGAGATTTAAAATTTCAGTCATACTCTTTATACTAAAACCGCTTGTTATGTCTTCACTTGAATTTAAGGCTTCCAGTAGAGATGAAATAAGATCATCTTCTTCCTCATCATCTTCTGAGGTTAAAGCATCTAATACATTCATACCTTGTCCACCACCTGGACCACCTGGACCACCTGGGCCACGTGGAGGCGGTCCATATTGACCTTTCCCGCTGCTTATGTTTTCTTGCATACTTTGAATATTCGATAATGTTTCTCTTAATTCAGATGAGTTCATTTCAGATGCTGGTTTATAATCTTCTGGCATATGATCAGCCATAGCAGTTTCAAATGCCGTTAAAACTTCTTGGATCTCATCATCCGTCATATTTTCAGTATCTAAATTAGCAAGATCTAATTCAGTATATGCTTCCTGAAAAGCGACTTTGTGCGCTTCCATTTCTTCTCTTCTCTCTTCCCTTTTCATCATTTGACTCATCATTCGACCTTCAGCACTTATTTCCATTTTATCATCTCTTTGACCAGTTTGGCTTTGAAATGCCCTTTGAAGATTTGAAGTACTGTAACTGGAATTCCCCTGAGTCAACTGAGTAATATAAGAATTTAAGTTATTCATTGAAATGTTCACGTTCTACCTCCCTTACCTAAGGACTTACACTACCTTTATCGTTTCACTACCTTAAAAAAAACTTAAAATTTAAAACTTTTTTTCCCTAATTTTATTTTATTGCTCTTACCTTAAATAAACCTTAAGCAAAAAAAATCCAGCACACAGCTGGATTAAATCATACTCTATTTTGTAAAAACAAAAGTCTCCGTTTCATCAAGAACTTTTCCACTTTCAGTCACATGACATACTTTGACATCAACGGAATCATCTACTTCCAATTCGAAATAAGGAACAATGAGGGTATGTTCATCTAAATAAATAGTTTCAACAATTTCATCATTGACATAGACTTCGCACCATTCAGTAAAGTAATTTCCCTTTATGACTAAAGCTTCTCCTTTTAAATGGATATCAACGATATTTGTAGGTAGTACACCCATTTTCATTTCGGTCATGACAAGAGGGAAATTCTGATTATAGATAAAATGATCACCATAGAGCATATCATATTGAAGCAACTCCATTTGAGCGTCATAATCTTCATGTTCTTTCATCTTTTGATGAAATTGGTTCATAATACCATTTTCATAACCTAATCTTTCCAAAACATAAGCATACAATTCATACGTCTTCAAATCATAATGCTCTTTTTTTAGACCTATATTATCCCAAATCACATAATCTGTTTGGAATAGTGTCCCGTCTTTTAAATCCTCCTGGGTAATATCAATTCCAGGGAAGTGATCGCCATACAGTACTAAAACTGTAGGTTCTTCCAGCTGATTCAAAGCATCCACAAGACCACCAATAAACAAGTCTTCTTCATACAACTGATTTGCAAAATACAAAAGTTGATTCTTTGTATCCGATGACTTTTCACGATCAGAATGTTCTGTACTTTTCGTCATCAGATTATTGAAATTTGTACGGTTCCCCGGCAGTTTCCAGTAATCAATGACAGGATTCTCAATGATTTGCGTTTCAGGATACTTGCCATGGGGCTGAACGCTTACTGCAAATACAAAATCCTTATTTTCAGTGCTTTGAATAGCTTTTGTAATTTCATCTACTAAAACCATATCCGTAGACCATCCAATTGGATTGTAAGAAATATCTTCCATATATTCAATGGAGGTAAAAGTATCAAAACCTAGCATCGGATATACAGTATTTCTTGAGTAGAATGTTCCTGTATTATTATGAATGGCATGGGTACTAAAGTTATTCTGTGCTAAATTGTACGCTATGCTTTCTACAGGAGTATCTTCCAAAATCGTTTTGTAAGGATATTCACCTGGACCAAAGTATTTTAGATTCATGCCACTTAAAACTTCAAACTCAGTGTTTGCTGTACCCGCTCCAAATGTTGGCACTGTTACATAACCACTTGAATATTGTTTTTTTAATTTAGAAAAATTGGGCATTGGATTTTGATTGAGTTCCATAAAATTCAATCGATTAAGATCAAATACGGATTCCATTTGCACAAATATAATATTTGGAAGTGCCTCATCTATAACAAAATCATCTTCGTAGGCCATTTCTTCTTTAAGCAATTCCAGGGCTTCCAAAGAATAGGCTTCAGGCTCATCCATACCGATTTTTACAACACTAACAGCAAAACTGTATGCAAAGCCATATTCCTTAAAGGCATTGGCAATATTGTCATAATCCTCTTTCACAAGACCAGTCTCTAATGCAATACCATAACTGCCCATAAAGATACCATAACTGACTGCAGTTAGGATGAAACCTTTAATAAGCATCGCTTTTTTTCTTGGAAATTTCATATACATAATCACTAAACCAACGACCAATAAGATAATACTCACTGTGATCAACATAATTTGAAATTTACTTAAATAGAAACTGGCAATTTCCTTTACGGAATCTAACAGCCTAAAGTCTGCTGCTGAAAGTGGTGTTGTTCTAAAAAATAGAAGAATAAAATTGGATACGCCTAATCCAATCCACATAACACTCACAAGGACATACCAAAAATGTCTTTTCGCAATATAGATACCGAAAGAGTAAAATGTAATCAGTAAAAATAAACCACTAATAAACATTGCAGGATTTTGAATGATATAACCAATCCCACCAAATAATGAACGCTTGTTTAATATTTCAAGTATTACATGTACAATTAATGCTATAACGAAAATTTCTTTTGCAACTTGAACAACAGGTGTTTTCTCATCCGTTGCATTTCGTTTTTTATTTTTGATGAAGGTTTTAAACTTCTCCATAAATTTTTCCATAATATCCTCAATCATGAATAATAGTTTTAAATGATATAATTAATGCGTCAATTCAACCAATTAACTCGCTAAAGAAAATTATATCATATGGTAACCTTCTATCCTATTCCTAAAATAAATATTAATATTAAATTAATCTTAACAAATTGTTCAACCTATTTTGAAAGTCCATTCAATCATCCAATGAAATCAAATCCAACGAAAAAAACCACTTTATAAGTGGTTTACTACATTTGTGATATGTGTTTAATTTCATCTATATGCTCTAAAAAAACTCCAACTAAAATAGGATCTAAGTGATTGCCTGCAGATTCCTTTATTATTTTCAAAGAATTCTCAAAGCCAAAGGCATCCTTGTAGTGTCGCTTTGATGTTAAGGCATCAAAAACATCTGCAATTGCAACAATCCTAGCCGACAGTGGAATGTCTTTACCTTTTAATCCATGAGGATATCCTGTGCCATCGTATCGTTCATGATGAGATCTTGCTATTTCTTCAGCAAACAAATAGAAATCTGATTCGAAAACTCTTAAACCTTCTCGTAAGGATTTGAAAATATCCGCACCAATGGTTGTATGAGTTTTCATAATAACCCATTCCTCAGACGTTAGTTTCCCGGGTTTTTTTAATATTTCATCTGGAATACCAACTTTTCCAATATCATGAGCTGAAGCATTTCTTTCAATTTCAAGAACAAATTTCTCGTTGACTTCATAACCTGGAACTGGATTTTTTAACAATCCCTTGGCGATCACAACTGAATATGCAACCATTCTTCTTATATGCCCACCAGTTTCATTATCCTTTTGATCGACAAGCTCGGAAAAACTATTTGTAATTTTTGACAAAATAACTTTGGTAAAATAAGAGCGATTTAAAAATCCACTAATTTCATATATCATTTTTTCTGCTATTCGAACATGAGTGGCGTTGAAATAATCTTTTTCTCGAGAGCTGAAAAAGATAAGACCAAAAACGACTTCACCCATTAAGACTGGTACAACTAAATTCGATTGAATTCCCTCACTTGTAATCAATCTTAGTGAAGGACTCTTTGGATTTTCTCTATAAGCTTCATTTAAATCCTTTGTAATAACAGAGGATTTAGTGTCAAGAATTGCCTTGAGAGAGGTTCTATGAAAATCCACTTCAAATCCAGGTCCCAATGCTATATCTGTATAAGATGAGATACCATACTCAGCTACAAATTTCTGTCTGCTATAATCAACAAAAGCGATACCAATTCTATCTATCTTATTTTCTTTGGAAATGGCTTGAAATAATTGTTGTATTAAGTCATCAATATGATACGTTGACAATAACAAGCTTTTAACTTCTTGTGCAAACTTTTCTTCACGGAAGATTTCTTTTACTTGATTCCTGATCATATATTCTTCAGAAAAAAAAGGTTTAAATTCAGGTAAGGCTTTAAAATCAAAATGCTTTTCAGCCATTGAAGTAAAACTTTCTGAAATAAACTTTTGATCATAGATAATATATTTGTAAATGCCAAAACTCAAAAGCAGTAGCATCATGATTAAAAGGATAAACATGATATTAATCATCCAAGTAAATACATTTAAAATATTATCATTTAATTGACGATTTAATAGTTCCAAGCCCTCAATGGAGGATGACAATTCTTTTTCAAGGGAATTTATTTCTGCAATAGAGAGATTTTCAATGGTAACTGACTCCAGAAAGCTCTTTATATTTATGGATTGTTCAACCATCACCTCAATACTTGCCATCATTTGATCAATAGAATGACGATATAAATTTAAACTTAACCGATTTACTTTCTTTAGATCTTCGTTTAAATTCATTAATTGTTCTTCAACATCAGTACTGAGTGACAACAATTTATCCCGATTATTGGTAAAAGCTATAATCAATTTATCGTTATCTAAATTCTCTGAATCTAAAATAACTTGTTCTCTAATGTTATCTAGTACTCTTACAGGCAAATCCATACCAACAATTTGAGTAAGGATTTTATGTAAATCCTCACTGGAATCATTCATGGATGATTTTGTTATTGGAACAAAATAAAAATTTATAACCAAAACAAAAGCTATAAAAATAAAAATACCGACTAATATTTTCTTGATGGTTTTTCTCAAACTTATCATATTTACACTCTCTAATAATTTACTTAACCTATTTGGTACTCATCTCATCATCATTTCACCATAAACATTATATGATTATTATATGTTATTTTATACCTATTGTCATGTGTAGTTATAGTAAACATTTACTATCCATCAAGTTGTATGTCTCCAAAATTTTAAACTTGAAACCTTCAAGGTGTCCAATAAAATATAAAGTAGGGAAACCTATTTCTAGGCTCCCCCCTTATCAAACCGTACGTGCCCTATTAAGGCATACGGCTTACCAACTGTAGTTTTAAAATGAATTTCCGTTTTAGGCTAGACCCTTACAAAATGTAATGGCGTCTAGTCTTTCTTTTGTATAGTACTCTTTACCTAGGCTTTTGAAACGCTCTATTTGTCTTTTCAACTTCCTTTTGTTCTTCGAAGTTTGTCTTTCTATATACATTTCCATAGGATAATCCCACATGATGTTATAATATAACCAATTTGCGGGGATTAACTTTATCCTACAGAAGTACTCGATGTTCCACTTATAAGTCATGGTTATACCCTTACGCACACTAGGATGCTTATGAAGCATACACACTCTTAGACGCTGTCTTGTATAAGAGTCAATTTTGTGTAGTTCTCCGCTGAGACTTTTGAGGAAGCAATGACTTTCAATACCAAATGCTTTATTCTTCTCAACTGCTTTGTGTGGGATTGCATAATAATTGACCTTACCACGTATGATTGGATTTACTTTTTCTATCCAAGCTTGTTGGCTTAATGTGAGTGTTTTTCGAGTAGCCTTTTTAATTTTGTATTTGAAATCTTTGAAGGACTCTTTGGTTGGTTCAACAATGAAGTATGTGTTGTCGCTATTTTTCTTCTTACGCCAATGTTTGAAGCTGAATCCGACAAAGTTGAAATCATCCTTATCAAAGTCAACAAACTTAGTCTTGTTGATAGCTATCTCAAGTCCTAATTTTTCAATTACATCTCTTGCAATAGCTCCCGCTCGTTTAATTTCTTCTTCGCTTTTAGCAAATAGTAGAAAATCATCGCAGTATCTTACAAACTTTATACCTTCCCTATCTAGAGCCCAGTCTAGTTCATTAAGATAGACGTTTGAGAGTAGCGGCGAAATAACGCCTCCCTGTTGAGTACCGGAAGTTGTATCAATAAACTTTCCTTCTTCCATGTAGCCAGATTTTAGCCATTTCCATATCATATCTAGTACAGTACCATCAGCTATATATTTGGTTAATGTCTTCATTAGTTTCTTGTGTGGTATATTATCAAAGAATCCTTTGATGTTACAATCATAAATATGATTATAACCATGCTCTATGTACCAAAGAATGATTTGCATCACTCGCTCTATCCCCATATTGGGACGATAGCCACATGAACATTTGTGAAATATACCATCTTCAAACTTTGGACTCAACACATTTACTATGCTTTGTTGTACAATACGATCTTTTATTACTGGAATGCCTAATGGTCTTTCACCACCATTTTTCTTAGGTATCATAACTCTTTTGACTGGCTTTGGCTTGTATTCTTTCTTCCGAAGTTCGTCTAGTAGTTCCATTATTTTCTGGTCTTCATCGGCTTGAAAAGTTTCTATGGTTTCGTAATCAATTCCACCACAACCTTTATTAGCTTTCACATGTTTCCATGCAGCCATTAATTTTCGGTCAAATAATATTTGACCATAAATACTATGCCATTTGTGTTTTAATTCTTGATTCATTTCTATCCTTGTCCTTCTTCTTGTTCATCAGGTTCGTTTTTGCCTAAACAGCGTTACCTTTTACATTACAAAACGTTCTTGACTTGGTCTACAGAGGTCAACCCCCTTCCATTCATTGTGTGTTTGGTCACACAACTACTTCTGTACTATGAGATTGTCTGACTACCCTATACGCTCATACAACTTCGAATTACTCTTATATGCACTCGCCCTTTCGGTAGTATAGGGTTCTCACAGGGTTATCTCACTTTCCTTTCCAACATGCCAAACACCTTCACGCTACAAGCTCCATTTATCCGACTGGCTCATTGAATAAACGACTTGGATTTCCCGATTTTTCGCACGGTCATCAACTTGTCTCGCCGCTACATGTGTTTCACTTTTCGTTTCGGCCTGCTGAACCGCCTATGGGGCTCTCGCCTTTCCACATCTCCTTCAAACCTTACTTTACAGCAATGCCCTAGATTAAGCTTCCCAATGTGCGCCAGTGCTCATGGGGGAGGACTTTCACCTCCGTGAATTCTTACCGTTCTGAACTCATGACTCGTTTTTACATCTGTATCGTAGTCGCTGTTCATAATACGTAAGAAAGCAGAGTATTTAGACTCTGCTAATGCGACTGCCTGTCGCACAAAAAACAGATGATTTTCATCATCTGCTTATCATCATTATTCAACTAAGCACGAACCGTTTCTAACGCCTTGTCCACCTCTGCTTTGACCATTGCCACCTTGTCTTAAGCCAGTGCCATCATTTGCCTTAACGCCTCTGCCTTCACCATTTCTCATACCTGAGTTTGCATTTCTGAAAATACCTTGTAACTCATCACCAAGAACGCATTCTTCATTGGTACCTCTATAGCCAAAGATGCCTTCTTCTGCTCTTTCAGTGATATGAGCAATTAATAATTCCGCTTGCTCTTGAGTAATTGTGCCTGCAGCTAAAGCCTCATCAATTTGTTCTAATCTTAGTTCTAAAAATACATCACTTGTCATGTTTGAATCAGTTTCATCTGCATAAGCGACAACTGTGCCCATAGCAACCATTGCTAAAACGGCAATTACCAATAATAATTTTTTCATTTTTCTTTCCTCACTTTCATAGTTTTTAACTCATTTTCTAATTAGAGTATAAACAAGAAATGTGGCAGTTTTGTGTCAGTCTCATGTAATTTTAAATTTCGAAGAAATATTTTTACCTTTTTATTTTTTCTTGTTACAATATGATGTATTCACTAGATTGGAGAAAAAATGAAATTACACCTAGCGCCTATCCAGGGCATTACCAATAAAGCTTATCGGAATAAGTTCAATGAACTTTTTCAAGGTATAGACATCTACTATACACCTTTTATTGTCACAACAGAAAAACTTAAAAATTTCGATCATCATTTTAAAGATATCTTGCCAAAGGATGAGGCAATCAATCTTGTTCCTCAACTTTTGAGCAACAGCCCTCACGACTTTACAGCATATGCAAAAAAAATAAAATCACTGGGTTATTCAGAAATCAACTGGAACATCGGATGTCCTTTCCCCATCGTTGTTAAGAAACATAGAGGATCAGGACTTATGCCATATCCTCAATGGATTAAAGAAATCCTTGATGAGTTTTTTAAAGAAAATATTTGTGATTTGAGTGTTAAAATGCGTCTGGGTTTAAATGACGTATCAGAAGGATTGAAACTCATTGAGCTTTTCAATGAGTATCCTATAAAAACCATTATTATTCATGCCAGAACTGGAATTCAGCAGTACGAAGGAAAAGTAAGTTATGATGACTTTGAGCTGCTATATGGAAGAAGTAGACATAAAATAATCTATAACGGTGACATCATTACAAAAGAAGATTATGATAATTTTCGTACTCGCTTTCCTAATATAGATGAAATCATGTTAGGTAGAGGTGCTTTATACAATCCATTTCTACCTCAGCAAATAAAAAATCCTAATGATAGCATAGAAAAACCACTTTCAAAATTAAGAGCATTACATGATGCAGTGTTGGAAGATTACAAAGTGCATATGACCAACGAAATACACTTGTGTCATAAAATGAAGGAATTCTGGCGATACACCGGTGTCTTCCTTGATCCCTCTACTTTATATATTGATAAAATCCATCAAACACAAAACTTACAAGAATACAATTACAGTGTGAATGAAATCTTTAAGCAATATCATCTGTGAATATCGTGAAGGGTTTGTTTTTCTATCCACAAAGTTATTCACGATTGTTAATTTCTCTTTTATAGACAAAAAAAAAAATTATGCGCTATAATATAGTTAAGGTGTATATTATTTTAAGGGTTGTATAGAAGAAAAGAGGTTTACATGAAAGAAATAGCGAAAATATTGTCTTTGGTATTGGTAGTTCTTCTTCTTTTACCATTAGCTAAAATTGACTATGATCAAGAATTCATGGGTTTTAAAGTAGAAATGAAAGAATACATGAATTATTTTAGTCTCGGACTAGGCCTTGATCAAACAATCAAATCAAAATCCGATGATGAAGTTGATAAGAGCAAACCTGACTTGTCAGGATCATTCCTTGTTCTAATTGCCATTGTTGTTACAATCTTTGGTGCATTGTTACTCAATGGTCTTGATTTGAAACTCCCACAGATGGATTATGTAAAGATTGGTGTATATGCATTGCTTACACTTATTTTAATACTGTTACCAAGCTCAGTCCACAAGTTGAAGCTAGATGATGTCCAAGTAATCAGTATACTTGGGAAAGAGTCCGTAAAAATGACATTATTCTATTTCTTGTCATTATTATCTGCCATTGGCATCACAGGAATTTTTATTAAAGAAAAGTTTCTAGATCAATAGATGATTGCCTCAGAATTCTTTCTGAGGTTTTTTTTATGCAGAATTTATACTAAAACAGTAGATAATGTAACCTGTGTTACTGAACTTAAAGGAATTCTTTCATATAATGAACTTGTAAATAACATAATCAGTAAAGGAGATTCTTATGAAAATTAATAAAGATTTGAAAATAGGTCAATTGGTTAATGGATATCCAGAAAGTATTCAAGTGCTCATGTCATTTGGCATGGGTTGTGTCGGATGCCCTTCTGCACAAGCAGAAACGCTAGAGGAAGCATGTTTCGTCCATGGTTTTAAAGTAGATGAACTACTTGCAGCTTTAGAAGAAAAGGTAGGTAAATAAATGAGTGCATTTTTAGGAAAAATTCATTATTTGCTATATGATAAAATATTGCTTCAGGAAAAACTCTTGAATCAATTGATTACATTGAGTCACGAGAACAATATTGATCTTCGAAGGGATATTTTAGAGGCAGAAGATCATTTTGGTACAGCAATCGAAGGCAACTTGGAAGAGATTATCGATCACAATAATATTCACGGATACCTTCAAGAACGTATTCATAGTGTTGAAAGTCGACAAGGCTTTATAACACTAAAAGCAATAGAAAAAGGACTGGATCTAAACTTACTCATCCAATTATATCATCAATCCGGTTTAACCTATGGTCAAAAGGTTTATCATCCCGATCATAGCCCTTATCAGCTTTTTATGGGTATTTATAGTCACCTTCTCGATGGTATGCCTTGTGATCGAGTCAATGCCGTAACTGAAAACACTGAGACGCATATTCAATGGGAAACAACGACATGTTTGCATAAAGGTTATTGGCATCCTGAAGTAGAAATTTACTACACTTTAACAGACGCCTTCATTGAAGGTTTTGTTTTCGGCGCAAGTTCTAAACATATGTATTCAAGAGATGGTTTTACGAAAACCATAGTCGTAAAGGAGTAATTATATGCATATTATAAACGTATTGATGGATGAACATCAAAACATTCTCAAGATGATTGAAGTTATCCGTTCTGCCATGAATACTTTCATGGCAACGGATGAACTGAATCATGAGGATCTTTATGACATGTTTGATTTCATTAAAAATTACGCAGATCAGCATCATCATGGTAAAGAGGAAATATATTTATTTAGTGAAATGATCGCGCACATTGGTCCCACAGCAAATAAATTAATCACACACGGCATGCTAGTTGAACACGATTTTGGTAGAATGTATGTTACGCATACATTAAATGCCTTAAAGGATTATCTAGATGGCAATAAAGCCTCTAAAATAGACATCATTTCCAATGCGATTGCGTATGGTGAACTTTTGAAGCGCCATATCCACAAGGAAGATCGTGTGGTATTTACCTTAGCCACTAGAGAATTGCCAAAGGATATCATGGAGCACATGAATGAACAAGCCCAGCAATTTGAAATTGAATTTTCTACAAGACCTACAAAGTATTTAAATACCTTGAGAAAACTACAAGAAAAATATATCTGAAACTTTAAAAGTATCTTTTTCACCCAAAAGATACTTTTTCTTTGATTCTACTCAAGGTTTATTCTTTTCATGTTTTGAAAATCTTCAGCGCAATATTTTTTCCATTGATTTCCCTTTAGCTAATTCGTCTATCAATTTATCTAAATATCTAATTTCCTTCATAAGTGGGTCCTCAATTTCTTCTATTCTAACACCACATATCACACCTTTAATTAAGGTTCTTGAAGCATTCATATGTGGCGCATCATCAAAAAATTGTTCTAAGGTCACTTCGTTTTTAAGCTGGGCTTCCAAACCCTCAGGAGTATAACCTGTTAGCCAGAAGATAATTTCATCCACTTCATCTTTGGTTCTACCTTTTCTTTCAGCTTTTTGGATGTATAAAGGATACACTTTCGTAAAAGTCATCTGATATATTTTATGGGTCATAGCAACTCCTTTGTTAGTTCAAATAAATCACCTCCATAAGGAGGTGGTTTATTAATATTTGTCAAATTCGTCATCACTCAGTGCTATACGTTTTGTTGGAACTTTCTTTTTTGACACTGGATGATTTTCCTTTAAATATTGAAATGAATCCTTATGGTTATTCTTCACATTCGTCTTCAAGTTGAAAGCCGCAACTTGTTCTTGCAGTAATCGTGCTTGACCTGAAAGTTCTTCACTTGCTGCTGCGGTTTCTTCAGCTGTAGCACTTGTTGTTTGTACAACATCTGAGACTTGTCCCAATCCTAAGTTAATTTGATCTACACCAATTGCTTGTTCATTTGAAGCAGTAGAAATGTTAGATACCAAGAGTGAAGTTTCTGATACACCTTTTACAATTTGAGTCAAAGCATTTGCAGTATCTTTTGCTATCTTAGTACCATCTTCCACTTTTTTAATAGAACCCTCTATCATTGTAGTAGTTTCTTTTGCTGCATCAGCAGATCTTGCAGCTAAATTTCTAACTTCTTCTGCAACAACTGCAAAGCCTTTTCCGTGAACACCTGCTCTTGCAGCTTCTACCGCTGCATTTAATGCTAATATGTTGGTTTGAAATGCAATGTCATCTATCGTTTTAATAATCTTTGAAATATTGTTAGAAGATTCATTGATATCATTCATTGCAAGGAGCATGTCGTTCATATGAATATTACCCTGTTCTGCAAAACCATGTGTTGATTTTGATAACTGTTCTGCCTTTTTGGCGTTATCAGCATTTAGTCTGGTTTGAGAAGCAATTTGCTCTACAGACGCTGTTAACTCCTGTATTGAACTTGCTTGTTCTGTAGCACCCTGAGACAATGATAAGCTAGAATCCGATAATTGTGATGCACCAGCAAGAACTTGTTCTGAAGCAGAGCTGATATTCCATAAAGATTCATTCATTTTATTCGCCATAACCCTAAAAGATTGACCTAATTCACCAACCTCATCATTACTTTTAACTTCTATATCAACATTTAGATTACCAGCTGCAATCATATTTGCTGTTTGTACCATTAATTTCAAAGGCTTGCTTATAATTCTTGAAATCACAATGCCTAAAAGCAATGAAATCAACATTCCAAAAATCATTACCCCAATTAAGAGTTTTTCTGAGGTCGCCATTACATCATCGGCAGACGAAGTAGCTTCTAAACTGATATTTTTATTTATTTCAATTACTTCCTTAAGTGATGCTTCTGCTGTTTTAAATGTTTCTGCATTTTCAATTAAGGAAATGGCTTCCAACTGATCCGCCATGGTTTGAATTAAACTTGAACCTTCTTCCAAATTGTGATAATCCTCAATAAGACTCATATAGTTCACAACATCGCTTTTCCAAAGATCCCATTCCTTCACAAATTGTTTCCAAACGGTTGCCTCTTCACTGGTCTGAGGAAGTGCCGTATAGTTCAGCCATGCCTCATCAGCTCTTTTCATAGCGGCATCATAGCGAGCTAACTGGTCTTGATACTCTTCCTCAGAAAGATCATAAATAAGAAGTGTTCTTTCAACAACTTTAATGGCAGTTTGAGCTTCACTTATGGTCAACAAACTTTGAACACTCGGTAGTCTAATATAACCTAGTTCCTCAACTTCAGCATCCATATTATTTACACCTAAAAAGCCAACAAGACCAATAATCAGCCCAACAAGTGCAACAAATACAAAGCCACTGACAAGTTTAACCCCTATCTTTAAATTTAAAAACCACTTCATCTAAACCTCCAATTCAATAAACATGTATCCCTCCCGATTGGATATCATGTCATGCTATGTTCAATACTCATACCCGACCGAATTAGTAGTAATCATATTTAATTCTTTTTCTTATTTGACGAAAAAATAGGTGCCATAAGGCACCTAACACATTAGACTTTGTATTTTTTTATGGAATCAGACAGTTTTGATATTAATTGTTTTAAATTTTTAGTGGAATCTGCTACCCCATCAATATGACTGGATTCTTCTTCTACAGCTGTTGAAATCTCTTGAGTTGAAGCGGATGTTTCTTGAGCAATAGAAGTAATAGTTTCCATGGCATCACTAACAGATTTTTCCGTTTCTTTCACATAATCAATATCCTTTTGAATGGAATCCAATTTATCGACTACAGATTCAACAGAATCGCTAATCTCTGTAAAAATCTGTTTAGTAGTATTCATATGACTTTGCGATACGTCAGAAACTTGATTTGAAGCCGTCATTGATGTTGCCACATTCTCAATCATTTTTGTAATTTCTGTAATCGTGCCTCGAATAACATCCGTTGATTGCGTAGACTGTTCAGCCAATTTTCTAACTTCCTCAGCGACTACGGCAAAACCCCTTCCGTGCTCGCCTGCTCGAGCAGCTTCTATGGCAGCATTAAGTGCCAATAAATTGGTTTGCTCAGCGATTTGATCAATAGTCTCAGCAATGGTGCCAATAGACTTGGATTTTTCCGATAAACCATCAATCATGAAACTTACTTTTTCACGCATTTTATTGTCATCTTCAATGGATTGATTCAAAATGTTCATAGCATCCAAACCCACAATGTTTTTTGCTTTCATGGCTTCTGCATCTTTAATCGCTACAGATAATTTCATTAACATTTCATTTAAAGTAACAGACAGTGCTTGCATCAACTCTAATGATTGACTGGCTTCCTGTGCCTGATTATCAGATCCTTGAGCAAGTTCCATTACAGCTGCAGCCACTTCTTCGCCAGTACTTGATAAATCATCTGTAGATTCTGTTAAAACCACTGCAGTTTGATCCAATACGACAACTGCGTCTTTTATTTGGTGGATTAAGTGATTCACATTTTCTATCATGGTATTATAAGTATGGGTTAACTGTCCCAACTCAGATTTGCTTTTACATTCAATACTTTTAACTGTAAAGTCCCCACCTGCTACAGCCTTTGAGTTTCTATTCAGTTTTACAATCCCTTTCGTCATGGTAAGTGACATATAAGTTGATAATGCAAAGCCAATGACAAGCATAATCAAACCAACAACAATTATTAGGATTTTAAATGCTTGAAAAGCTTCATACTCTCTCGTCGCATCATAATCAACACCAATAATGGCAATCACTTGATTATTCTCCTTGATTGGTGCATAAGCCGATAACAAAGCACCATCCTCATCATGGGTTATGTCATCGTCTCTAGATGATTTTCCATCCAATGCTAATGTATAACCTTCATAGATGGTCTCTTCTACTTCCCCAACTGGCGTTGGATTATCAGAATCAAAGTCATCTCCTTCTATGATATAAACCAATTCACCCTTTTCGTTTTCTCGCATAATATATAGATACTTAACCCCGGTCATATCCATAATATGCTTTAAATAACTACCCAATTTCTGATATGTTTCTGTATTCATATCGTCTTTTGTTTTTAAAGCCTTAATTGCACTGATGTCCATATCTTCTGCAATGGTATTCGCAATATCTTCTGCTTTATCTGTCATATTGTTTAATAGAAGATTATAGCTGTTTGTGTAGAATATTGAACCTGTTACCAAAATAATCACAACAATCAAAGCAATTATTGAAGTGGTCATTTTAAAGTGCAACCTATTCCGTAAAGGAATATTACTTCTTTCTGTCATGATATACCCCCAATCCTAAATTAATTTGTCTGAAAACCCTAAAATTCAGTACATCAAGTCATTTCAACACAATATATCATAGCATGGCAATACAAAAATAAACATTAAAACTTAATTAATTGTCATAAAAATATCAATTAATCCATAAAAAAAAATAACTCTATAGTTATTTTAATTCATTTGAGCTTATTGCTTTTAACATTCTAAAATACATTTCATTTAAATCCAATTGAAAAATACTTTCTATTTCCTCAATACTCTCAAATAAGCATTGACATAATATGCAAACACCTACATGTTCATCATATTCTCGAATAACAGATTCAGTTTCAGGAAACTGATCGACCCAATCTAAAATAGTATTTGATTTATCCAGCATTGTAAACTCCCTTTCTTTATATTTAGTAAGATTATAACACCATTATCAACACCTTTTAAGAATTGTTTATCTTTTAACAGAAATCAGCACGCGTAAAAAGAACCGAATTCTTTCGGCTCTTACTCAAAATTATCTTTTTCTTCCTCTAAAATCTCCATAGTTTCTTCGTCATACGGCGCTTCAAAGTCTCCAAAAGTTTTATTTTTCATATGCTCAAACTTGGTCAAGAGTTTGTCTATTTGTAGTTTTTCCTCCTTGAGCAAAATTAAGGTCGCTCCCATCATTGCACCTAAGGCAAACATGCCAAATCCATAGGATTTTATATTTCTCTTTAATTTACTATTTTCTAACTCAAGTTTTTTTATCTTTCCAATCATCATATTTTCTCCTTTTCATGATCATTACGAATATCTCTATCTCTTCAATTTATATACCCAATGCTTTGAAAGTAAAACGGATATCCCACCGTCTCTACCATACCTTTAAATATTTTTAATTTTTAAAGGTAAACATTCAGAGAAAAACTCTTATTCAAGGAATAAGAGTTTTCTCTAAATTGGTGGGTAATGCTATTGAAACAAGCTCAAAAAGCTTATTCTTTCAAGATTAAAGGCAACTAAATTTGCACTCACATTATATTCACTTTTTTGAACACTGGTTTCTGCCTTTTTTAAAATTTCTTCTGCAATAAGACCTGCTTGATATTCCTTTAGCAACAGCTCATAAATATCCTTTTCCAATCCAAGTTGTTCTACTGCTAGTTCATATGCTTCATAAGCATTCAGATAATCGTTATAGCTGGTTTTTAATGCCGCCTCATATTTTAACTTGGCATCGCTCAACTGAATTTCAGCGATTTGAAGGTCATATAGTGCTATCTTATATTCCTTATTGGTTTCCAAATATTGATCGGCATATAAATCAAAAACAATTTCTTTTGACTGCACAAGGATTTGATTTTCATAAATCTCTATATTCTTTTCAAAAGTATCATTGTAAACTGTATCCATATCATAACTTTCAAAGGGAAGGATTTCCAACGATTCATCAATGACAATCGGTAAATCAAAAGGCGCCCCAATCATTTGATTGATTTCAACTTGAAGACTATTTCGTTCAATTTTCAATAAATTAACCTTAATCTCCTGATTTTCAACTACCAACAATTGATTTGCAAAAGTGTCCTGAGAAACTAAACCTGCTGCAACTTTTTTCTCAACAACATTCAAATAATAATTTTCATAAGCCAATAAATTTTCATTCAGTAAAATCTCTTTCTCAAGCAACAAATATTTCATACTATTCATCCAAATCTCATTTTGAATGGATTCAATTTGATTTTCCATATTTGCTTTGGCTACATAAACTGCTAACTCTGCTGTTAATGGATCTGAATAGATTTTAATCATATTTTTTATATAATTTACTCTGTCCATTGGACCATCATAAGTTGACGCCGCAATTTCAAGAATCTCTTCTAAATTCATCTCTTTTATTTCAAGATTTAGAGCAGAAGCATCCAATTCCAAGTGATCTTCTATAGCTTCTATTTTTAACGCTTCGTAGGTATAACCAGTGGTTTCCTCTTCTGCAAAGACTGTGATATTCATGACTAAAGTGAAAAGGATTACAAATGCGCCTATTTTCTTAATCATTACTTGCCTCCTATTCCTGGTCCGTATGAACTCCCATAGTTTAATGTCAATCTCTGTGTGTTGTAATTAAAAATCAATTCATCCATATTATTTTCCAAGGTCACCAGTTCTAATTGTGCCAATTCCAAATCCATTGCTTTAACCTCACCAAGGTTATACATGATTTCTGTGACATTCACATGATTTTCTTGTGATGAAATCTCATTTGCCAAGAGTTTGATTTCCGCTTCTAATTGATCTAGGGTATTCATAGCTGCGTATATTTCTAGTTGGATCTGGTCCTTTATGATTTCCAAATCCATAGTTAATTGTTCTACTTTAAACGCAGCAGCTTCTTGAGCTTCCCTATTCTCAGTGTATATCAGATAATTCGTGTCATTATAGAATTCGATAATGTTATTCTGAATTTCTATTTGAGCCCATAAATCTCTGATTTCAATTCTGTTTGCAAAAGCTGCTTCCACATAGGCTTTTACATCATTAATGGGTGCCTCTAGTTTTGTTTCCGTTGCAAAATCAAATCTTTCCCTTAAATCATAACCATATGCACTATTGAAGCTCAGATAAAGGTTGTCTAAGACTCTCATTTTTTCTTCCATGGCATATTCTGCTTCAATCATATCCACTTTTGCATTCAAAACATCAATTGTAGTCACATTGCCTGCTTCCAAGTCTTGGAGGTACAAGTTATATGCTTTACTTAGTATTTCAAAATATGCCTGAGATTCATAAACATCATTTGCAGCTTTTATAATAGCCTCGATCAGATTTCTTGCTTCTAATGACAAGGAACCCATCAACACTTTTTCTTCTAGTATGAGTTGCTCCGATTCGTAGTAAGCAAACTGAGGCAAAATTTCAATTTGATAATTTAAACTTGCTCGAGTAAGTCCACTCACTGGATTTGGTGATTCTTCCAACTTACTTAACCGACTTTGAGCATAAAAAGCATTCAGATTAGATACATATATATCTACCTCGCTTTGCAGTTCTTCAAGTTTTAACAGTTTTAAAGCACTGCTGTTTTCTTCCAAATCATCTTTTATTTCAGTGTAATCTACTTCTGCAAATACTGATACTGGAAAGATCATCACAAGCAAGATTGTCATTATAAGTAATCGCTTCATAAGCCCTCCCATTTTCTACGCCAGTTTTTCCGACTTGGTTACTTCCATAATTTTTCCATCTAATATGCGAATAACTCTCTTCGCTTTTTTTGCAACATTCTCATCATGGGTTATCATCACAATGGTATTGCCTTCTTCATTTAATTTAAGAAACAGCTCCATAATCTCTTTACCCGACTCTTGATCTAGATTTCCTGTTGGTTCATCTGCCAGTAGTAATTGAGGTTGTCCAATTAAAGCCCTTGCAATGGCAACTCTTTGCTGCTGACCACCACTCAACTCAATGGGTTTATGATGAATTCGATCTCCCAATCCAACCATCTCTAAGTATCTAATCGCTTCGCTTTTAGCTTCCTTTCGATTACGACCTCTAAGAAGCAATGGTATTTCTACATTTCTTAAAGTACTTAATCGACCTAGTAAATTGAATTTCTGAAAGATAAATCCAATTTTATCATTTCGAATTGAACTTAACTCATTCTCTGTAAATTTTTCAATATTTTTTCCATCTAAAATATAATCACCATCAGTTTTGGTATCGATGCAGCCAATAATATTCATCATCGTTGATTTACCTGAACCGGAAGGTCCTAAAATCGCTACAAACTCGCCTTCCTGAATGGTTAAATCAATGCCTTTAAGAACTTCTAATGTATTATGACCCATTTTGTAGGATTTTCGAATAGCTTTCATTTCAATAATTTTTTTCATATTACTGATCCAGTACTTGTACGAATTCTGCTATTTGTACTGAATCTTCACCTCCTTCTAAAATCCAAACTTTAACCGTGTCACCTTTAAAGATATCACCGATATTTAACTCAGCCAATTCACCTGTACCATCACTCTTAACTACAGATGTTCCAACAGGAATAATGATATCTACTGTTTCACCAGATAATGCTACATCAGTCATGCCAGTACCACTAGAACTATTACTTCCTTTTGAAGCTTGATTTGCCGCTTGTTTTTCAGCCTTTTCTTCCTCTGTTAACTCTTCAGTACTTGATTGATCTTGTGTTCCTGTTGTTTCTTTTTCAATGAGAGAAATTGTTACTTCATTGCCAACGATGTTTTTAACGACCCCACTGATTTCTGCTTTTCGATCTGGAACAACCTTTTCAGCGGTGTCGGTTTCAGTCACCACACTCACTTCATTAACTGTTGTTGACGCTACATCTTCATTTGAACTACAACTGATCATATTCAAAGCCAATATCCCGATCATAATTAATATTGTTATTTTTTTCATCATATATCTCCTCTATTCATATCTTAATGCATCTATAGGCTTTAATGCTGCCGCTCTTGTTGCAGGATAAAAACCAAAGAAGGTTCCTGTAACTACTGAAAAGGCCAAAGCCAAAAGGTATCCATTCACTGAAACTAAAACGCTTACTTCTAAATATTTCATTAAAGGTTGCATACCAAAGCTTAATACTATACCGAAAATACCACCTAAAAAGCTTATAATAATGGATTCCAATAAAAACTGAAGCAATATGTCTTCCTTTTTTGCACCTAATGCTTTTAATATACCAATCTCTTTTGTTCTTTCCTTAACTGAAACGAATAAAACATTCATGATACCAATGCCACCAACAATCAACACAATTGTCGCAACAGATATCAATAATACTGACATGGTCCTTGCACTGTCCTGAGCTGCAACCAATTTGCTACCAGCATCTTTGATGACAACATCAGCGCCACCAATCGCTCTATATTCATCTCTAAATAATTCATCGATTTCAACGATTGCAGCATCAACTGAATTGATATCCTTTGCTACTGCAATTATTTTAGGTTTTGTGGAAGAGCCTACTACATAATTCTCTGCAGTTGAATACGGCAACACCACAGATTCATCAATGGCTAAGCCTTGAATTGAATCACCTACTCGATCAACCACACCAATAACTGTGTATCTTCTTCCCGTAATGGTAATGGTTTCTCCAACGGCCATATCAATATCATCTGGAAATAAAGTTTCAGCTAAAGTATAACCAATTACTGCAACTCTTTCTCTTCGTTCTTCATTATCTTCTGTAACAAAATCACCCATATACATTGACAGATTGCTGATATCATCAAAGATATTGGTTACACCTGCAATGGTTCCATCAAAGGAATCATAATTTGAACTGATTTCACCTCTAGTACTTAAAAGTATTGTCGAGACTAAAATGTTTTCTGATTTTTCATTTAACATATCCACATCGGATTCGGTTAATAAAAATTGACTTCCCGGACCACTTTGAATATATAAAGTACCAACATTTAGCATGGCAAACTGATCTTCGACTGCCTTTTCAGAAGCTTTTCCTATGCCTACGACCATAATAATAGTAGCAGCACCAACAATAATACCTAACATGGTAAGGAAGACTCTAAACTTGTTGGCTAGGATATTGGTAAACACCGATCTAAATATTTCTGATAATTTCATAATACATCACCTATTTCTGTGTTCTTGTTATGACGACATCACCCTGTACCAAACCTTGAATCACTTCGACACTCATGCCATCAGTCAATCCAGTGATAACATTGACCATTTCGTAACCCTCTTCTGTTTTCAACTCAACCATTTGCTTATTGTCTACGATAGATACTGCTGTATTGGGAATCACTAAAATATCTTCTTTTTCTTTTAAGATGATGTTCGCCATAGTGGTTAAACCTGAACGAAGGTTTTCTGGATATTCCATTAAATCAATAATGACTTCATAAGTTACAATATTGTTATTGTCGATATTGGGAATCGGATTCACAAAAGATACGTTCCCTTTAAAAGCTACACCATAGTCACTGTCAAAACTTAAATTTACACTTTGACCTTCAAAGACTTGATAAATGTCCAATTCTGAAATATTTGAAATCACCTGAGGATGAGTAGTATCTTGGATGACTAAACTTACTGTAGTTGTTGTAATGTTACTTCCAAGCTCTTGATTCAAATAGGCAATTGTGCCACTGCTTTGTGCATATAAATATGCATTCTCAAGATCCATTTGAATCAGTTCAATATCTAATTTTGCTTGTTCATAAGCCGTATTACTTGTTAAGGTGCTCTCATTTTTTATATTGGATAAAATACTGTTTTGTAACGAAAGATTACTTCCAATTTCTGAAACTTTATTTTCTTGAGCAGCAATAACACTGGCTGCATATAATTCAGGATAGGTTTTCATGGTCGCTAAAAGGTCTTCAGCTTCTTTTAAATCATAACTTAATCCCAAGACCACGGATTCCTGCTTCTTAATATCCAAAACAGCATCACTTTCACTTTGTGATAATTTATCTTCTTCAGATTGTAAAGACAATTCAGCTTGCTTAAGTTTTAACTCAAGCTCTCTTGTATCTAATTTTGCAATTACATCTCCTTTTTCTACAAGATCTCCTACTTGAACAAAGGTCTCAGCCAATATGCCCGTTGCTAAAAATTTTTGTTCCACAGTTGGAATATACACATTGCCATCTGCTATAAAATCAATCACAATATCAGATTGTTTCACATTTATTTCTTTAATCACTTCTTCTGATGTTGCACTTTCATCATTTTTTGGTAAATATATGACAATACCGGCCCCTATAAGTGCTATTGCAACAATAGCAATCCATAATTTTTTCATACAATCCCTCCAATTTATTTTGTACTTTTTTCTTACACCAATTTATGTATTTCTAATCCATATTATAAAAAGTTATTGTGACAGTACTGTGTCAATAAAAAGTAAATTACTTCTTTTCAATATTGGTGATTACCCTAAAGGTCATCAGTATGATTGAAACCTAATCGCCATCAAATCCTTTATTACACGCTTTATAAATAGGACCAATATTTAATCTAGGATAATGGTACTAAGAAAAATCATGATTTCCATTCAAAGCGCTTAAAAACAAGGTTTCCTTACAAAATTCAGTAGCATGTCCTTATAAAGAATTAAAAACAAAAAAGACCCTACAATTATTTAAAATAATTGTTGAGTCTCAAGAGCTTCATTAGATTGCCCGTTTTAATGTCTTCTGTTTTATAAGCTCACTGCTTTCTTGGAAGAATCGTTTCTTATACAGTGATTCCTTGTATGGCTATTGAACATCCAATTACTTTTGCCCTTTAATAACCTTAGTCATCGTAAAAATAGGTTGCTTCTGACTGTATCGATCGTAAAGATGGATACCAATAAATGCTATAAACATCATCACAAGACCAAATAAAAGTGCTATAAGTTCATTGGATGTGTTGAAAATTTTATTGGATAATAACATACCCAGAATCAAGGTTAAAACAGGAATAATATACACTAAAAAAGCAGTACCTAAAATACGTTTTGATGTCGATTCAACTTCCACATAATCACCAATCTCAGCGCCTAATTTATTTTCTATATTTATTTCAATTTTACTTTGTTCTGCACAATGACTGCCACATTTATTACAATTACCACCACAAGAAGTACTTCTTGCAATTCTCAATACTGCACTATTATCATTTTGATGAACAACGACACCAAATTTTTTCATCATACGCTTCCTCTCACTATTCTTTAATTTAAGTTATTACTCTACTTACAAAGTTCATATAGGGACGGTTCTTTCCTGCAATAACCCTAGTAAATTATATCACTATTCAATTAAAAAATAAAATAAATCTTTCTATTTCTCATATTTTAAGATTACAGGGAAGAAAAACATTCAAATTTTAAATAAATATTAATTTTTATCCTTAATCATTATCAATTTAATAATGAAAGGTTATAATGAATGCATATAGTATTTTACTACCAAATGAATTTCGGAGGACGCTATGCCAATCGAAGGAAAACATTTTTCACCCTCGTTATCCACTACTGTTTTTGAAAAAATAAGAGATGACATTTTAAACAATCGCTATAAGAATGGCGAAAAAATTATTGAAGCCAAAATTGCTACCGAATTATCTGTCAGTCGTACACCAGTGAGAGAGGCATTAAAGCAATTAGAGCTTGAAGGTTTGATTGAATGTATTCCTAATCGTGGTATGATCGTTAAAGGCATCTCCTATCAAGATGTAGAAGATATTTATATCATTCGTGAAGTTTTGGAAAATCTTGCTATACAATGGGCAATTGCACGTATGCCTGATGAACATTTAAAAAGATTGGAAGAAATCCATGATTTAATGGAATTCTATGCCTTTAAGAATGATGATTCTAGGTTCTTAGAACTCAGTACTCAATTTCATGAAGTGATCTATTCAGGAACACAAAGCCGTTTTTTACAACAGATCCTCACAGACTATCAATTCTATGTGAAACTTTCAAGAGGTGTCTCTATTAAATCTTCTGGTCGAATGAAGGAAGCCCTTGAAGAATACGGGAAAATTTTAAGTTGTTTGCAAAATAAAGATGAAGTTTGTGCCTGTAATGCCATGACACAACATATTAAAAATGTTAGACATCATTAAAGAAATTAAATAAAGTAACCTCTATATTCAATGTGTCTAAAATTGAATTTCAAAATTATATTTTATTAGAAATAAAAGGCTTAGGATTTATTCCTAAGCCTTTCTTATTCTAAAACATACCTTAATAAGTGATTAACTCTTGAATGATTACAATCTTTTCCAATTTTTGTTTGCATCATATAAGTATATGAAATCCGCCTCATCTTCAAGGACTCTTCCATTCATAGTTTTTTCCAGTTGAAGTGAGTTCTTGTTTAAATTCAATTTAAAATCCGAAAAAGCTGATACTTTGTCATAAATAACAGGATATGCTTCAGTTCTAACGGTTAAAATGTTGTCTTCCATCATATAAACTATTTCTGCAGGTTCTCCATTTTCCAATGCGCCACTGGGATAATAAAATGCATTATACATCGCAGCTTCTAAATCATCTTCAAAGAACAATTCAGTACATTTATTTTCCTTTGTTGCGAAATACTCTGCATCTTCAAATATTTCTTTTGAAAAATCACGGGTTGAGATGATTTCTATTTTTACATCGCCTAGATCCTCTTTGAGTTGAGCCATTGCTGCATTCCTATTGATATACTCAAATCGGAAATCCATTTTGGATACGCCATCTAAAAGTGCTATGCCAATCCCACCATGGTGAGGACTTTCACTGTACTCATACAAAAGTCCTGCTTTATGCACTTCAGTGAAAATGAATTTCCCCTTTTCATCATAATAATCAATGAACACATTCATTAATCTATTATTGTATGTAGCATTATCATAATACAAACTTAAAATCCAGTTTGTATTTAAATTTCTTAACTTAATATTTTTATTGACATAAACTTCAGTTCCCATTAAATCAGCAGTATATACTGTAAAAGTATCTGTCAGTGGCTTCGGATATTCTTTTTTCAACTTAGGATCTGCGGATACACTTAATCCAATTTTATTATCCCATTGATAGCCTGAGTTAAATTCATCCACCATGAAATTCCATGTCATAGGAAAATAGGTTATGTTGTTAAAATTAAGAATTGGATACTTTTCCAAAGCATTGTTAATTGCTTTTCCATTCACTTCAACAGGAGATGTTATGATGGTTGCTTTATATTTTTTCCCTATAACATATTTACCAAAATTCTTTTGCTCATAGTAGTTCATATCACTTTTCTTCTCAATTTTTAAGCCTGTTTCACTACTCCACTGGAGCTGAAGACCTAAAGAACTTGCGAAATCCCAAGTCATTGGAATATATGTAATATTGTTGTAGACAATAAATGGATATTTTTCTGTGGTATTATCAATTAAAATACCATTTAAATAAACATCTGAATCAGGTATCGTTACAACCACTTCTTCCTCAGCAAATACTACAGGTATTGCCATCAATAAAAGTAATAAAACTAGTAATAATTTTCTCATTTTTCCTCCTCATTTCTACCCTCAGAGTAAATCTTAGCAAAAAAATAAGTTGAGTTCAAAGGGTTTAACCTCATTGCAAAAAGATTTAATATTTAACTTAATTCACAATGCATAACTGTAAATCACGATTATCGGCTCATTTCTCAAAATATTAATCTCTGTAAAACCTTGCAAATATTTCATTATTGCATGAAAATATGATAAAACGCCTTGCATCATCTTCAAAAGATGGTGCAAGACGTTTGAATCCCAATTTTATTTTTTCATTAAGTTCCTGACATTACTTTTGAGGTAACCCTCCAAGGATTTTATAGATAATTTAGCAAAAGATAAACCATATATGTGGATAGCAATACAAAAGCTTCTTTCCGACTAATTTTTTGATCCTTATTTAACGTTGAGAATCTAAAGACCACAAGTACAAACAACATCACTGGATATTGAAGGCTAAAGAAACTTTCTGGTACTTTTAATCCTGAAGGTGTAAAAGAAGCAGCAGCACCGATAACAAATAATACGTTTAAAATATCAGCGCCAATTATATTACCTACCGCCAAATCACCATGTCCCTTTCGAACAGCCTTTATGGCTGTCGTAAGTTCAGGCAAACTCGTTCCAAAGGCCACAAGTGTTGCAGCTATAATACTTTGAGGTATACCTATGCGTATGGCAACAATTTCAACAGAAGGGATCAATACTTTTGATGACATAATCACAAGGAAAACACCTCCTGCTAAAAATAACATTTGGAACAACAGACGTCTATTTTTTACTTCTTCACCAGAATAATGAGCCACTTCATGATTTTCTTCCGAATCGTTGCCTTTTGTGTTCTGAGAATGCTTAAAGGACCATAGCATATAAAGAATCAGCATACCAACCATCATAAAACCCATCCACTGATAAATAATGCCATGTGAAAGCATGGGCAGACTTAAAATAACAATCATAAGCCCTGCCAATATTTGGATCCAACTTTGAACTTTAATTGATTTATAATCTATTAGAATAGGACTGATCATTGCAGCCAATCCAATGATTAAGCCTGTATCGACAATAATAGAGCCAATGGCATTACCTAATGCCAAATCAGGATTGCCATTTATAGCTGCCAAAACAGACACTGAAGCTTCTGGCAAAGTCGTTCCTAATGATACTATAGTCGCTCCAATTACAGCTTTAGAAATTCCTAATTTCTTCGATAAGGCAACGGCCTGATCGACAAGAACATCAGCGCCTTTCCCCAGTGTAAATAATGAAATAATTCCTATAACAATGATTATAGGCGTTGATAGTCCATTTAGTAATGTAGAAATAAAATGTTCCATATTTTGTCCTTTCTTTTGACACATCTCATAATTGCTTTATAAGAATGTGACTTATCCTTACTTTTATCATACTGTTGCCCACATACAAAAAGACCCTACAATTATTTTAAATAATTGTAGAGTCTCACACGATCTTCATCACTTAAACCGGGATTTCTCCGTTCTGACGACTTAAGTTCCATTTAGGCAGTTACTCCCTCTAGCAGATATATTCTCTCATTAAAGTCATCATTAGTCAACATGTATTTATTGAGAAAAGTATTTTTTTTCAGATATTAAACTTTTCTTAACTGGCAAGAATTTTTTAAATCTTGAAGAATTTCATTCGCAATTATGTTAAAATCTACAAGCATTGTATTTTTAGGAGCGTGAATATGAAGAGATTATTATTAGTATTTTGTTGCGTGCTTTTGGTTGCATGCAACAACACAGGCAGTGGTTCTGGCTCAAACGATCAGAGTACAGAACCAGAAGTGGTTGTTGAATCTTTACCACTACTAGAGGACACCAAAAAGATTCAAGCGTATCTTCAAACTGTAGAGGGTTTTACTTATACAGAAAACTACTCACAAGAGGAGATTAATCTGCATCAAGACGATTCCAATGAATTGTTCATCACAAATGAAAGTGGTCAAGTTTTAATTTTGAGTGTAGAAAATGAGATGTATGTCTCTACCTTTACAGAAATTGATTCTGATGAATATTCCTCATGTGAGATTGTAGATGATTATATCCTCGTTCATCACAATAAGGATAATATCCTAACCATGGATATTTATTATATCAGTGATGAAGGGATCTTTCAGGTAACAGAAAAATCTATTCTCATCAGTGGTACTAAAATAGTTGATCCATATATTAACACCACTGAAGTGATCACATCTACCATTGAGCACGAAGACAGCTGGCGTAAGTTTACAATTCATACCACGTCAATTTATACTGATGAACGTCAGCAAACTCATGACCTGATGGACATTAGCACACTTTATTTCTTGGATAAAATCAACAAGAAATACAATCTCACTGAAGACAATCAAAGTCAAGCCAACAGTGCTTTAACCTTCCAAAACGCATTAAAGAATTATGGTGAGAACTCTGAACTAAAAACCTTTGAACAAGTTTTTAAAGCAGAAGATTTAAAAGGAGCTATTCTTTATTATGACTTGAATAGAGATGGGTTCAAAGCAGGTGACAAAGAAGCCTTTGCAAATCAAATTGTTGAAAAATTACATGATATTGTGAATCAACTCAACAATCAAAGTAAAAATGCTTTTGATTATATCACAGTTTCTGATGAAGGAATTTTCTTTGCTAGAAATAATGGTCAAGTTGAACCAAAGCTTCAAAGTGTCATGGCATATTATGAAACTTTACCTATTGTTGATGGTGCTTACGGAGAAGTATTTTATCAATTTGGATTCCAGGAAGATTTGGCACTACCTATTTATCATGCTATCCTAGATACTGATATGCTCGTAGACAAAGGCAGTATTAAAGCTTGGCTCGTCATGTTGAAGGGGTATGAGGCATTTGCATCGTCTTCAATTCCTGCACCAAATGTTTTAATCTCGGCAGATGAGGACTTAAAACAATTTGAGGGTGGCAGAAAAGTCAATCTTGTCAAAAAGTTAAATCTGTTAAATGAACCGATTACATTAACCAACTTAAAGTCACTTAAATTAAAAAACTCAATTGGTAACAGTAAAGTCAGTTATTTGGAAACCAATGCTGATGCCTTTAATATTAACATGATGGGAGACGAAAGCTTTGTAGGCCTATTATCCTATTCAACGATTGACTCTGCTTATTATATAGACATGATTCAATTACCTGTAGCTAATTTCTATTATGAATTTTCTGATGAAACAGTTTATTTTAACTATTTATCCGGTCTTGTGCGCGTCATGACTTATAAAGAAGAGCCTATAGATATTTTCTCAGAAGATCTACTGAAACGTATCCATGATGGTGAAACCATTAAAGTAAACGGATTTATTCAATACTGGTTCTCCAATAAGGAGGAAGAGTGGCTTGATGGTAAGCCTATCGTTCCAGCAGTTGAAGTTAAAGAAATTTGGGAAGTTGAAGAATAATTAATATTTTCAGGCAGAACCTAAAAAGACGCTAGATCTTTGGGATTTTAAATCACAGAGATCCAACGTCTTTTTTTATACCTATTATACGACTGGAACTTTTCATGGGGATTAAACGATTATCAAATGATACTGTGACTTTCACTGTGACTTTACTAACATTTTTCGTACTTTATGGATTTTGGCTCTAATGAAGTCATCATGACCCTATTCGCTTTTGAATTGTTTAATCTCATCATTGACCATAGCAATGTATTCTTGAGTTTTTGGCTCCCACAATTCAATTTTTTGACCAAAAGGGTCTGCAATAACCGCAAACTTTCCAATATCCTGTTCTTTTATATCTTCTAAAATAACGACTTGTTTCATTTTTAATTCTTTAATATAATCTTCAAGATGATCGACTGTAAAATTGAAACTTGTTTGGCCTTCACCTTCTTCGAAGCTGATTAATGTCAATGCATTAGGTACAAGAAAATTAAGACCATACTCGCTTACATCCAAACCCAAAACTTGATCATACCAATTCAGTAAGCTTTTAACATTCTGGTTTAGATGAACAAAAACACCACCAACACCTAAAATTTTAGCCACTTGAAACCTCCTTATTTTTCCTTCAATGGATATTGCCTTATATGAGGATTGAGAAGCATTACTTAAGTTTCACTAGGCATGATTTCTTGAACTCATATGAAAGGCTTACACCTGAAACAAATCTTTTATTGCATTGTCATTTAAAGTACGCTTTGTTTTCTTTCCAGCATTTTTTAACATGGACTCAATTTTATCATCTACCGTTTTCTTAAGTAAGTCCTCTATATTGACATCTCTCAACTTGAAAAACAACAGTGGATCCAGATCCAACTTGCTTCCGAAACCATAAAGTACACAGGCTACATGTTTGCACATAGAAGCATAGTCTGGACATGAGCAATTGAAGTGAATTTCCTTTGGTGAAGGAAACAATCTATATTGAGGATCGTTGAACAGACCTTCCAAGGATTTTGAAAATTTTCCTTCACTTAAAGCTTGTAAGGATTCTACACTATTTTGACACAGTGAAACAATCTCTTCCCACTGTTTTTTGGGAAGGGTATCCACTTTTATATGCACTTCATATATTTTAGAACCACTGCCATTTACCAAGGCTTTGATATCACCTGGTGAGATTTTCAAGTCAAAGATCGCGCCTTGTTTCACATAAGCTTTTCCTCTGGAGATGCGATTCGCATAATCTGCATAACTTTCCAAATGCTTTACCCAAGATTTGCCCCACCACTTTTTTGCTATGGTGTTACCCTCTATAGAAATAGGTTCCAAATCACTGTTTTTCTTTTGTAACTGTTTAAGTTTCTTGACTGCCTTTGCCTTCTTGTCCGCAGCAGACTCATAGGGTTTAAAACCATAGTAAGACATTATTTCCCCCCTAGTGTAAAGAGTTTCATCAATTCCTCATTACTGAATTCAGTGATCCATTTTTCGCCTACATCAGCCAGTAATTCGCTGGATAGTTTCACTTTATCCTCAATCATTTCATTAATTTTCTCTTCAACAGTGCCTTCGGTTATAAATTTATAAACGTTAACATGCTTTTTCTGTCCTATTCTAAAAGCACGGTCTGTTGCTTGATTTTCAACTGCAGGATTCCACCAGCGATCAAAGTGAATGACATGATTCGCCCCAGTTAAGTTTAAACCAGTACCACCTGCTTTCAAGGAAATCACCATATAAGGGATATAGTCATCTCCATTAAAGAGGTCCACCATTTCCTGTCTTTTCTTAATTGGTGTTTCACCATGTAAAACGAGCCCTTTTGTATGGAAAATCGTCTCAAGGTAATCCGACAAGTGTGCCGTCATCTCCTTAAATTGAGTAAAGACCAACACCCGTTCTCTTTTTTCATAAATAGTTTCACAAATATCCTTCAATTGAAGGAATTTACCAGAATGATTCGGTGCATAATGTCCTGTACCCACATATTGGTCCGGGTGATTACAGATTTGCTTGAATTTCATAATGGCACTTAAAACAATCCCACGTCGTTGAATCCCTTCCGATGCATACAGTTTATGCTCCAAATCCTTCAATAGATTCTTATAAAGAACCGTTTGCTTTTGGGTTAAAGTTGTATAACTGTTTATTTCCAACTTATCCGGTAAATCCGGTACTATGAAAGGATCTGTTTTCATTCTTCTTAAGATAAAAGGCTGAATGGTTTGTCGTAGTTTGCTATATCCTTTCGGATGTTTTTCCAATTTTTTAATGTACTTCTTAAACTCCGTCAAATTCCCAAGCAATCCTTGATTGAGGAAATCAAACAAGGACCATAAATCTCCTAAATTATTCTCAATTGGCGTTCCCGTCAGCGCAATGGACATTTTAGCATTCAATGCCTTAATAGTTTTAGTTTGTTTGGTTCCAGGATTCTTAATGGCTTGTGCTTCATCTAAAATCAAATAATCAAAAGTTTCTTCCTGTAAGGCTTCTATTTTGGAAACCATACCATAGGTAGTCAAATATAAAAAGGCATCATCTAAGTGTAAGTCTTCCTTTTTCTGAACACTGCCATGCAAAATTTTATAAGATATTTCCGGTGCAAATTTTAAAATTTCCTTTTCCCAGTTACACAATAAGGACGCCGGCATAACAATTAAGGCTTTTGGATCCTTTATTTTTCTTACTCGATCTAAAAAAGCAATGACTTGAATGGTTTTTCCAAGACCCATATCATCAGCCAGACATGCGCCTAGGTTAAAATCATTCATTTGATTGAGCCAGTTGTATCCAACTTCTTGATAATGTCTTAAGGTTGCACTAAAGGTTTCTTCAATTGGATACGTTTGATTGTCAGATGCTTGAAAAGTTGAGACAAAGGATTTAAGCCATGAGCCATGGTTATATTCAATCACCAATCCTTCTGAATCCACATCATGATTCAAGCCCAGTTGCATTTGCAAGGCTTCTCGCACACTGAGCTGGTTTTCAGAGTTGTGATTTAATTCTTCTAAAACATTTTTTATTTTTTCCAGATTTCTCTTCGTGACTTCGACCCATTGACCTTTAAATTGAACTAAACCTTCTGATAAATTAAGAAAGGTCATTAACTCTTCTTCTGTTAAAGACTCATTTCCAATATAAACCTTTGGTTTAAAATCCAATAGGCCTTCTAAGCCAACCTTGGAAGGCTGCTTTTCTCCAATGGCAACTTGAACCGAAAACTGCTTTGATTTCCGCTTCCACCAATTAGGAATTCTGCACATAATATTATATTTTTCAAAAACATCTATATCCCTTAAAAATTCATAAGCTTCTTCAGCCGTTAAACCTATGGGAGAAAACAATTCTCCTGAGGATAAAAGCTCAGAGATAAATGCACTTTCTTCAGAAGCTTGCAAAACACAAGCAATCAATTGGATTAAAGTGCTTTGATCTCCTTTAAAATGATCAAAGGCATGTTTTAAAGGCAGATGTTTTGTTGTACTTTTAGATTTAACAGAATAGGTTGCCATAAAAGCAAAAGGATATTCACTGTCCTTCTGTTCCACCAAGTGAAAGTATACCTTATCGGCTACATGAATGTTTTCACTGATTTCATGAAAAAACTCACTGACGGTTTTATCACTTTGTTTAATTAGAGACTTAAAAACCTCTAAAAGCCTTTCACATTGTAAACTGATCCAAGCAGGTGTAACATGCTCCATGCCAAGAACATAAGGCAAGGCTTCCATTAATTCCTCGACATCTTCACCGGAAATCTCATGATGAATATGCTCTCTTGCCAATTCCAGCTCGGGCAAGCGAATTAAACCCTTTAGAAAAGTCGATGAAACTTGATGTAGAAAACTCAAGCAACCCGATAATCCCATAGGAGATTCTTCTAGACCTAAATAAAATAAGGCTTCATATTTTTCTTTTGAAAAATCATTATATCTTTTTAACAAGACTTCATCCAATGGCTTTTCTATTATAAAACTATCTACTGTTATGTATCCATTTAATATATCTTTCACACTGCCTCCATATAAATCATTATTCTTAATTCATGGGACTTCCCCATTTAATTTCATGGGTCATTCCATCAGGATTGATGTGGAACATTTTTATATTTTTGAATGACTTCCTTAAGCTTTGCTTCTCCGAATTTTTTCTCAAACATCTCTTGTATCCATATTTGAACAGGGGCTTTCCATTGTTCATTCTTTGAAGGTATATTTTTTATAAGACTTTTTGGGCTTAGTCCCATTTCCTTTGCCATTTGAACCGTAGCAGCGTTAATTCTACATTTTATTTTTGCCTCTGCCCACATTGGATTATGCTTATTTTTACCCATACCTACTCCTAATTCTTTCAAAATAATGGTTACGCCTAATTTTCTAGATGAAGAGATCTTGTTTCCATTAACCCTTTTATTCTACTTCATCCATCATTGTTTTTCTATTTGAATATTTAATTTTATCATTCACATTTTCTTTTAAATGATCATTGCTCTTATATATTAATCTCATTGATGAAGTTATTCTACAATATTTTATCATGGAATGCCTCAACCTATTGTTTGAGTCACTAAAGTCATGTGAAAGAAGACCACTCGATTATTTTTCTGCAAATGTGCATCATACCCACACCTATAGAGAAATTTTTCTTTTCAGAATAACTTAACAATTACAATTTATATAGGCAATACATCCTCTGCAGTCTTCGAAATGAAATACCCAAAGGCAGCAAACGCCTCTAATCATAGATGTTTACTGCCTTTTATAATTTTAGTACTTCATTCAAAGATTACTTAAATTCTATCTGGTGGAGATTAATTTCGCCTTCTTCCACTCTCTGAATTAATTCTTCTACTTTCTTCTTAATTAAGTCTCTCGTGACTCTAAAACCTTCTATTGGACCACCTGATGGATCATCTAAGCCCCAATCTTCCATATGCTGGTTTGGAACAAAAGGACATACGACATTACAACCCATCGTAATTAAAATATCCAGTTCTTCTGGAATATCAGACAATAACTTAGGATGATGCTCGCTCATATCAATACCAGCTTCTTCCATGACTTCTACAGCCAAAGGTTTTACTTCAGGATAATCCTCAGTACCTGCAGAATAAACATCAAAGATATTTTTTCCTAATGCCTTGGCCCATCCCTCTGCCATTTGACTTCTACAAGAATTGTGTACACATATAAAAGCTACTTTGTATTTCATCTATTACCTCCAACTTATTTTATGATTTGATTGGTTGAACAAACCAATGTTTTGTATGATTCGCGATTTTCACTAACATTAACATCACGGGTACTTCCACCAATACACCAACAATGGTGGCAAGGGCAACAGGGCTGTCTGCACCAAACAATGCTATAGCAACCGCTACTGCCAATTCAAAGAAATTCGAAGCACCAATCATACCCGCTGGCGCTGCAATATTATGAGGTAATTTAAATGCTTTGCTCGTTAAATAGGCAATGAAAAATATTAAAAAAGTTTGTAAAGTTAATGGAACAGCGATCAAACCAATATGCACTGGATTTTCAATAATCACTTTCCCTTGGAATGAGAATATAATGACTAACGTCAACAACAAACCACCAATCGTGATATGATTAAACTTTTGAATAAATACATTTTGAAAATATTCAATGCCATGGTTCCTTACGATTAAATTTCTTGTGATAATGCCTCCCACTAAAGGAATGACCACAAACAATACCACTGATAAAATCAAAGTATCCCAAGGGATTTGAACACCACCTACCCCTAAAAGAAAAGCTACAATAGGGGTGAAGGCAACCAAAATGATTAAGTCATTTGTTGCAACTTGTACGACCGTATAAGCAGCATTACCTTTAGTCAAGTGACTCCAAACAAAAACCATCGCTGTACAAGGTGCTGCACCTAATAGTATTGCCCCTGACAAGTAATCCTTTGCTAAATCAGCTGGTATAATACTTTTAAACACGACATAGAAAAAGAAATAAGAAATTCCAAACATCGTAAAAGGTTTAATCAACCAATTGGTAATCCAAGTGATATATAATCCTTTCGGGTTTTTCCCCACATATTTTACACTGTGAAAATCAACTTTTAACATCATGGGATAGATCATTAACCAAATGAGTATTGCAATAGGAATAGAAACATTTGCATATTCAAATTTACTCAAAGTTTCAGGTACACCTGGCAAGAACTGCCCAATCAGTACACCTAAAATCATACATCCAATAACCCAAAGGGTTAAATACTTTTCAAAAAAACTAATACCTTCCAATTTTTCTTTATTCATAAACTTCTCCTCATTTGCTTAAAACAAAGGCTTTAAATCTTCTTCAAGAAAATTAATGACAAGTGCTTTATCATTGGTTATGGTTTGACATGAGTATGCGCTATTTTTATATTTCATACATTTCTGTTTTAGAAGCTTAAATTCATCTAAACGAGCAAACTCATACATCAAATAATCATACAGATGTTGGTTATTTAACTTAAATTGTTCATCAAGCTTATAATGCATCCATTGAGCATCCTTCAAGCCAACAATCAATTTGGCTTGTTTTAGCCTTGATAAATGTCTTGAGACATTGGATTGCGTTAAATCCAACAGAACTTCAATTTCACATACACATAGTTCATACATAGACAATAAAAAGAAGATCTTTAATCTATTTTCATCACCTAGTGCCTTAAAATAATCTAACATAACAACCTCCATATATGAGCATAATCGATTATACTCATATGCTATCATTTTATGTTACACCTGTCAAGCAAAAAAACAGATGCTCCCCTAAAGGTTTGCATCTGCTTCGCTCTGAAATACTATGGTCCACATAAATAAAATCGAGGTTCATTTTATTACTATTCCATTCAATCTTTGTATACAATAAATCTCTTCAAATTATTCAAAGGTTTTGTAATCTATTAGACCCGGAACCGTTAACATGTTTCTTACAAGTTGAGCTGCTTCTGCTCTTGTTAAAATCTTATGCGTCCATAATTGATGGACCAACATTTATTCAAGGAATTATAATCAAAGAAAAAGGAGCTTTGTCTTTATGATCATCCATCATAAGACAGTGCCCCTTTTTTACATTTCAGTTAGATCAGTGATTAACTTTTCTGCCGGCTGAGGTTTTGAGTAATAGTATCCTTGAATAATATCTATGCCGATAGCTGTGAGTAAATCTGCTTGTATTTTCGTTTCAACACCTTCTGCAACAACACTAATGCCCAATCGCTTAGCCATTTCAATCACCAGCTCAATGAGCAGTTGAGATTTATCACTGGTCTCTAAGTTCACAATAATACTTCGATCTACTTTTATTTCGTCCATTTTTATGCTGTTGATATGACTTAGTGAGGAATAACCTGAGCCAAAATCATCCAGGGATATTTTAAAACCATCCTTGGAAAGAACATCTACTTTGTCGGAAATAGGCAGATAATCTTCAATAAAAACATCCTCTGTAATTTCTAAAACGATTTGATTCTTATCTAAAGTGGAGGACTCAATAACTGAATTTATAAAGACCTCAAAGTCATCCAACAAGAAAAACAAAGGTGAAATATTCAATGACAATGAAAGTCTATTCTTTGATACCTTTTGAATACTTTCAAAGGATACAATAGATTTTCTTATAATATACTGATTGAAAATCTTCATATATTGAGAATTGTTGATTATTGGAATAAACTCCCCTGGAGAGATAACCTTGTGCTCCTGATCAAACCATCTCGATAAAGCTTCATAACCGACAAACTTATTCTCCTTACTGGACCATTTGCCTTGAAACCAAACTTGAAAGGCATCATCTGCTATTGAACGTTCAACATTTGAAAGTAATAAGCCCTGTCGATTGACTTGTTCTTTCATTTCTTCTCGGTAGGCAACTAAACCATTTAAGTGATTTTCTTTAGCATAGTTTATTGCAATACTAAGGAGTTTAATCATTTCATCGATTGTATTTTCTTCTGGATACCAGTTATGATATGCAATGACATATGGCTGTTTTGGCAATATAGACACCATGTTTTTTACACTTTCAAACGCTTCATAACAATGTTCTGAAAAGACTCTCAAATCCTCATAAGTCCATTTGGGCATGATGAGCGCAAATTCATTTGCACCAATTCTAGAAAGAATGCCTCCAACAGGCAAATTGGTTTGAATGATTTCAGCGATGCTTTTTAAAAAAGTATCTCCACTTTCCATACCATAATTGGCATTAATGAGTTTGAAATTCACAATATCCAAAATTGCAATCATATAGAAATCTTCTAAAGGGATACCTTTTCTATGATCAAGAATACTTCTCAGATACTGTCGATTGAATAAACCTGTAAGTTGATCATAATAAGCAATTTTCTCTAACTCTTCTTGGTAATGTGACAACGCATTCTTTTGATTTTCCAAGACTTCCTTAGCTGTTTCATTTTCTAACAAAGTGTTAATTAAGTGTTCACGAATAACTGATATGGTAATGTAACTCACTACAATGAAAGAAAATGCAGTTAAAACCTGATTGTACCATTCTGACTTATAAGCTTCAACTGATTTTAAATGCATTGACAAATCAATAACCCCTTGATTAATCATAACCGCTACAGAAGCCAATAAAATTATTCCAATGCTGCTAAAAACAATACTCTTTTTTAAATCAAAATAAGAAATAGCCATGATAATGTAGATGCAAAATGCAAAGATCCCTGAGCCTATGAAGCCATTTTTAATTAACGAATGCATAAAGAAAATAACAAAGACCAATAATGTAATTCTTATTTTTATTTTAATGTTTATATGATGTCTCATTACAAACAGGAGAGAGCCTACTAATACAATCCCTATTGTTAAAATAATGTACACCAGGTCAAATCCACTCAATAAATTGCTCACAAGAAATCCTAAAGTAAATAAGGTAAGAAATATATTCATAATGTCATAGAAAGGATTTAGTTTGCTTAAAAATGAGTTCATAATCTCATTTCTTTTCATTTTACACCTCTTCAAAATTCAATTGATCACACAGTTTCTTAGCTTAAAAGTAATTTGTCAATCACTTCTAGTGTTCCTTTACGTTTCATGGTTAGTTTTTACATCTAAGTTTAAAAGGGCATTTCTTTTCTTCCGATATTCAATGATGGGTAAATCACCAGGAATAAGTTTTTCATGCATCTTTAAATCTGTTCTATCAGGTATTTGAGTCATTACCACATCACGATCTTGATGTAAGATAATTTTGTTGAAATAATTACTGATGTATCCTAGAAATTTCCCTAGAATAGGTACTTTTATATATTGTTGATACATGCGAATGATAATTTCTGTATGATGGTCATCTATGGGTACAAAAGCTGCAAAGATTCTGACTCTGTCAGAAATGATATTCTGCCATGTGTTTGGCATTTGAAACTGAAGTTGAAATAACGATTCATAGTTTTTTATTTCACTCGCTTTTAACGCAGCTTGTCCATGATCTTCTACATTATTGACATAAAAAGTCATACGATTTTCTGACCATTTTACCACTGGACCATTCACAACTTTTCCCATGCCTTTACCAATGGTTGTTTTGTGGACAAAGGGCAAATGCACAACATCCAATTGATTTTCTATGGCTCTCGTATAATGAACTGGCCAAACTTCACTAAAACCACTATAAAAATAATCACTTTTCAAATCATCAAAAAAATGTAATTCATCTGTTTCAGATCCCATTTCACCATACCACATCCAAATTAAATCATAAGCTTCTCTAACAGGATAAGCCTTTACACGAAAGTCCTTGGGTACTTCATAATTTTTCCCAAGGGCTGGAATCTCCTTAACTTGTCCAGTTGCATCATACTCAAATCCATGAAATGGACATGCAATCATATCTTTATGAACACATCCCTTTGACAAACTCGCGCCTCGGTGACAGCAAATATCATGAATACAATGTACTTTATTATCCTCATCCCGCCAGAACACGAGTTTTTCGTTGAACCGAACTAATCCAACTGGCTTTCTTTTAATTTTTCGACTCTCTAAAACAACATACCATTGGTTTCTTATCATTTTTTCATCACCATTTTTAAACTTCCTTAAGGTTTTATTTTCAGAATCTATTCATAACCATACAAATTAGGGGCTATTTATTGGTTTGTTTTTTTTAAAATTGTATCGTCCACCCTATAACATTTATCCCATTTATTACCCTAAATATGGGAATTTTACACATTTTATGTAGACTAAAATTAGCTTAAATTTACACAGCCACAAAAAAAAGATAGATACTTTCTTCTACCCAGCAAATACCAATCTCTTTCTCTACAAGTTACTATAAAATATCTTTCTAGTTTGATACAGGTCTTCTAAATGTTTATGATCCCCATGATCATGGCACCAAGTTATCCCTTCTTCAATCAACTGAAGTTCCAGAAGACGGTTATTTTGTAGATGTGAAAAATCAATTAACCATTGAAACACTTTGTAATTTCTTTTGTACTTAACCATTAAACCCATCACGTTATTTTTTTCTTCACCTTCCAACAACAACAAATCAGCATACTTGATCAGATTAACAAAAAAAATGTCATTTTCCAATACCCTTGGTATTGTACCACTCATGACTAAAGCTACAGGATCCTTAGAGTTTTCTTTTCTTCTATTTTTTTCAAGGATTAAGTTGCTTTTTTCTTTCTTCAACTTCACTTTTACACGGGATACTAACATCGCCTTCAATAGGGTCTTCTACTCTACTCATTATAAGATTGCTATGTTCTAAATATATGCAAACAGCTGCCATGTGCATGCAATAATATCCAAAATCAGCATAAGAACAAGTACAGGTCATATGTTCTATTTTACTCTTGTGGTATTTTATTTCAATATCGTAGGTTTCATGATCTAAAACTTGAGCATGAATGATATGCTCCTTTGATTCAATTTGTGTGATCTTATTCGATTGATAAATTTGAAAGCCTAAGTTAAGAACGGTATCAGAAAAAAACGTTTTAAATTCCAACTTCATTTGTGACTCTTTCATCGTCATCATTTCATGAAACCTTGAGATCTCAAACCTCCTTTTAAAAAACAATAAGCACGGTACCAAATCTTATCGCCTTCATTAATCAATAAAAATTTACCAAGCAAATATTCTTCATTATCAGACAGAATTTCCTTGTTCATCAACAAATGCTCCAATTCCACTGTCGATAATAGGATCTCTCTAACCGTTGACTTATCATCAAACCACAATTCTACTTTTATTTTATCCATATCTCTTTCCTTTCTAGTTAAAATCCAAAGGAAAAATTCTCCCTCAACTATGACGCCTTCAATTAACTGAAAACCACCTGATTTTTTCCTTGGATTTTTGCATGATACAAGTTTTCATCTGCTCGCTTTATTAACATATCACCAGTATAATCATCATCGTCCATTGAGGATAAACCGATGCTGACTGTAATACTTTTATTCAACCTTTTGATGTCCTCTAATGCAGCTTTTATTCTCACAGCATAAACCTGAGCATCTTCCAAAGTGGAACCTGGCATAATCACGATAAACTCATCACCTCCATATCGACATGCAATATCCATACTTCTACTTTTCTCTTTTAGGATTTTTCCCAATGCCATTAAAATGAAATCACCCTCCTGATGTCCTAAGTGATCATTAATCTCTTTGAAATCATCAATATCCAACATCAGTAGACTTAGATCAGTTTTACTTCTTCTCGAATAACTCATTTCTTTGATTAGTAGAATATCAAAGACGGCTCTAGAAAATAAACCTGTCAATGTATCAAATGAACCTCCCCCGCTTAGCCTATCAATTCGACTTGAAGTGGGGGTTTCTTATTTCAACTGAAACATACCTCAAACGAAGTGATG
>JAFGVN010000041.1 GCA_016937975.1 Clostridia bacterium | reverse complement strand
GTTATGGTGAAGTTTAAAGTAACTGATTCACCTGTACCCACAGGACAAACAATACTTCCAGAACCTAATACCATCAAATTTACACCTTCTGATGCTGTAACAGAATATTCTACAATTTCACCATTAACGGTGGCAGATATGGTATTTTCAACTATATTGACTGAAGTTGGACTTAAATTTCCCTCTTCAAAAAGAGGTGTAATTTCTACCATGGTGCCTTCAGTCAAATGAACTGTCATGGTTTGAAGCGTCGTATTTAAATCTAGACTATGGGTTGTACCGTTGTATATGACATTCAAATCACTCAAAAGTCTGCTTCTTACAACATGGATCGTATAGACTTTTGTTGTTACATGATCTTCTGCAGTAACCACAATTTCTACATCTTGGGTGACGCCTACAACAAGATCCGTTATGCTAATTGAATCAACTAGAGCACCTTTGTCAACGCCATCAATGCTATAAGCAGCTGTTGCTGAAGCATCATTCAGAATTGGAGTCAAATCCACAGAATCCTGATTATTATAGACAGTCAAATTATAAGTTAAAGTATTCGAGTCGAAAATCCTATCCAACCAACCATTTTCTGAACTTGTTAATTGAGATAAATAAGCATCATTGGATAACACATCTGAACTTCTTGTTACAATGACCTCATATGTTTTTGTTGTTGTCTCATCCTCAGCAGTTACAGTGAAAAGAACGGTTTTTGGAATACCTACCAACAAAGACACCTCTAATGCATTATTGGTTAAATCACTTGGTATGCCATCGACAGAACAAGTGATTGTCGAATTGACATCGGATTTTGTTGCTGATAATGTAACTGAAGTCACATCATTGTTCACATCAATGTGATATTGCTCTACATCAGGATCATATTCAGTATCCCATTGACCAGAACTCGATACAAGGGACAGCATGTTTGCATCACTTGAAGCTAATCTTGTAACCATAATAGTATAGACTTGAGTTGTGGTCAAATCCTGGGCTGTTACAATGATCTCAACCTTATAAGATACACCAATTTCCAAGTTCATAATGACATCCTCTACTGGGGCATCATCCACTTCATATGTGATGGTTGCCAGATCATCTACTTTCACTCCCCAAAGGACTAATTCCTCTACTGTTCGATCAAGGTTCAAGTTATAAGAACTTGTTTCTGAATCGAAAAGGGGTTCCAAGATCCCATGATTCGTCACAATAGACGACAATCTCACTTCACTGGATAATGGTCTGTGTACTGTAATGAAATAATTCTTGGTTGTTCCATCCTGAGCCGTTACTGAAACGGTGATGATGTTTTCACCATAATCAATTAAATAAAATCCAGATGCATCACCGCTTGCAACGACCATGTTTTCTACTCTAATGACAGCATCAGCATCAGCAGCTGAAGGTGTAATCGAGAATGAAGTGGTATCCGTTGCCACCGTTACTTCATATGAAATCGTTGCAGCATTAAATACAGGTGTCAAAGAGCCTTCCGAAGGAACGAGACTTGTTAAGTTTGCATTACTTGATGCTGCTCTTGCGACCACCAATCGATATGTTTTCGTATCACCATTTTGAGCTTCAACAACTACAACAATAAGGTTATTGCCTACACTTAATTGAATTGGATCGCTTGGTGTACCCTCTGCAACCAAAAGTCCATTGACATGTATGGATGCGCCTTCTACAGATGTAGGCGTAACCGTTATACTGGTAATGTCGTTGGTAACTTGAACGGTATAATCCGTAACATTCTGATCAAAATCTGGTATAACAACACCACTACTCAAGGTTAAACTACTTAAATTCCCATTGTCTGACAAGCTTCTCGTTGCCACAATGGTATAGGTTTCTGTACTGACTTCATCTTCTGCAGTTACAACAATTGTAATTGTCTTTGGAATACCTACTTCAAGATTGATCAACTGTGAATTTTCACCACTGTTGACAACTGAACCCTCTACTGTAATTTGTGATACAGTCACATTGCCTGTTGGTAATACTGTAATTTGTGCAACATCATTTGCAACCTCCAAAGTATAAGAGGTGACATCTGAGTTAAACACGGGACTTAAACTGCCGCTGCTGACCTGAAGATTCTCCAAAGAGGCTTCTGATGAACTTCTTCTTTCTATCCTGATGGTATAGGTCTTAGTTGTAATCCCATCTGGTGCCGTTACGACGACGGTTTCTGTATTCATTCCAACAACAAGTGGCACAGGATCAGACCAATAGCCGCTTTGTTCCTCGATACCATTTAATTCAATCGTTGACAATGCTTCTACTGCAGTTGCTACAATTTCAACACTTGCTATATTATTGGCAAAAGAAAGATCAAAATCTGATATGATGGTATCCAATGGAATTACAAAATCACCATTAATTCTAACTTGCAAGTGACTCAGATTGGCATCGTCAGTCAAAGATCTATAAACATTTAAAGTGTAAATCTTTGTCAAACCACTTTGTGAAGTAACCAACACAGATATTTCATTATTCCCTGGATTTAACGGCATTTCAGGAGATGAAAATCCACTTGCAACTTGTACATTTCCTACTTTCACAATGGCATGACTTTCTTCTGTTGTTATAGCAACTGAAATGCCTGTAACGCTATGTGCTACATTGACATTGTAGTTAAGGGTTGCTGAACTGAACTCAGGCACCAAAACACCACTACTCAAAGATAAACTTGCTAAGTTTGCATTATCCGATGGTCCACGGTAGATCATGATGGTATAAACTTTTTCTGTTCCATCCTGTGCTGTAACAACCACATTCACCTGGGTTGTCCCACCTGATACCAATGAAATCTCCTGTGAACTCTGACCACTGATTACGCCGATGCCATTCACTGAAAGAACTGCATGACTTTCCTCAACGGTAGGTACAACAGAAATCACTGAAACAGAATTTGCAACTGACATGGTATAACTGATTGTATCCTTGTCAAAAGCCGGTATCAAATCACCACTGTCGAAAATCATATGACTTAAGTTTGCATTATTTGACAAAGCTCTAGTAATGTTGATGGTATAGGTTTCCGTAGTGACTTGATCTTCTGCTGTTACCTCCAAGGTAATAGTACGTTGAATACCTGGCTCTAAACCATTGACAACATAAGGCTCACCACTGTTGTGACGCTGACCCTCTATCGTTAATATGGCATGAGATTCCTGTACTTGAGGTGTTAAGGTCAACTGGGTCACATCATTGTTCACCAAAAGGTTATATGATGTTTCTCCAGAAGAAAATACAGGAGATAACGACCCTTCATCTGTGAGTAATTGGCTAAGGCTCGCATCTGAAGATGGTAAGCGATGGATCGTTAAGCTATACGTTTCTTTTGTTACACCATCCTGTGCAGTGACTTCAATAACAAATTCATTATCACCTACATGAACAAGACTTGCATCAGACCATTGACTGTTGTTTACACCGGTTCCATTGATCGTCACACTGGCATCATCATTTAAAGGTATCGCTGCCAATTGAATGCTTGTGACCTCATGAGGCACATTCAATGCGATCTCATTTTGAGAAAGATCCAGGTCCGTTGTAACATTCATAGATGTTTTAACTGACAACTGGCTTAAACCAGCTTCATTTGAAGGTGCTCTCACAGCATCTATGGTATATGTATGCGTAGTGCCGCTTTGAGCTGTAACCACCACTGAAATTTCATTGTGACCAACATTTAAGGCAATATTCCCAGAAGGATGACCACTGATGACTGGGTTTCCATTGACCAGTACCGTTTGGAAAACTTCAGATGTCGTTGTTGTTAATCTTATAGCACTGATATCGTAAGAGACATCAACTGAATAATGGGTTTCACTAGGTGTAAAGACTCTGTCTAACACCCCTTCATTTACAGTTATCATACTTAATTCAGCATGATCTGAAGGATCTCTAAAGACGTTGATTTGATATGTATTTGTCGCGCCACTTGCTGCTTCAACTTCAACATTAACCGTTGTACTTGAACCTGATGCTACAGGAATTAAACCAGAGGTTTGACCACTTAAGATGGTTGATCCATTGATTTTAAGAATTGAAGATTCCTCTGCTGTAGTGGCTTGCACATTAAAACTTTCTATATCATTTGTCAGATGCACTTCGTAGGCATTGGTTAACATATCAAAGTTTGGCTCTAAAGCACCACCATTTATGGTCAGTGCACTTAACAACACGTTACTTGATACAGCGCGTTTGATGTTCAGTAGGTATATTCTTTTATTGCCATTTTCAGCAGTGACTTCAACGAACACAGCGCGTGTGTTGCCAGGAACCAAGACGAAGTCTTCAGAAGCATCACCACTGTTCACCTCTATGCCATCTACTTTAATTTTTGCATGAGATTCCTCAGCAGTTGCCTTGATTTGTACCGTCTCTACAAGGTTCGAAACATTGACATTGTATGCCAAAATTTGTCCATTGAAAGCATTAACAAAAGTGCCATTGCTCACTTCCAAACCACTTAAGGCATTGTTGGAAGATTTAGAGGAAATTATAGGTGGTTCATAACGATTTAGATTTAACTTATAAGTTAAGATATCACCGTTTTCTGCTACTACTTCAACTAAAATGGTGTTTCTGCCTACTGCCAAGTCCACAACATCAACTGCATAACTTAAGACTTTCTCACTATTGTTAATCACGATACTCGACAAGGTATCCACTGCCGTTGCTGTTATGGTCACCTTTTCTTGAATGTAAGGTACATCTGCTGCATAAACCAAGGTTTCCTGATCAAAGGACGGTGATAAAGCAATGCCGCTTACCGTAAGATTTTCCAAGTGATTTTCCATAGACAAGCACTTGAAGGATGTCATAGCTGGTCTCACCATATCCAATGTATTGACAAAAACACTATACAGACCAGGAATTTCACCATCAAATTTGTAATTCAATAAAAAGGTTTTATCTTTTTGAGACTTGGTATACCCAACATAATCCACCTCTCCCAATGGATTCATAACCATTATTGAAACCAAAGCCTCAGATGTAGTCGCTTCACCTTGAATTTTCACACGCTTTTCTTCATCTAGTGAGGCATTTAAATTCATGTCACTTGTTAACATGACCCTATATATTTCTGTCGTCTCTAAATCTTGAGCAACAACTTCAATATCAATAGTTTGTAAAGTAGCATCGACTTGCAAGGTTATTTCATCTGATGCATCCAAGGTCTTTCCGTTGATTTTTACAGTGGCACCAAGATCTTCACTTATTGCAGATACCTTAATGGTTTTCATGCTACTATCCATTTTCATACTGTAATCATGTATATCCTTTGAAAATGCCGGTTCCATCTTGCCTTTATCAAGTATAAGACTTTCCAAATTGGCGTTTGTTCCATAATCACTTTTCAACACTAACGGCTGCAGTTGCCCCAAAGTACCTATTGTAATGGTATATAAACCTTTTAATTCATTTTCTAGAGCAAAGGATTGACTGAACTCGCCGTTCTTTCCGCTGTTTAAGAAACCTGCATAAATGCAAGCATCTTTAGAATTCTCTATTTTAATGAGAACGAATTGACCAGCACCGGAACTGATATTTCCCTTAACAATCATTTGATCTTTATCAATGTTAACTTCTGCCTTGGTTTCAGTTGCAGATTTGGAGGTTCTCGTAATCACAAGAGCATAATCCCTTTTCGTACCAAAAAGAGAAGTGACCTTGAGGTTAACTGTATTTTCTCCTTCAAGTAAGGCTATGCTCTTGGAAGCATCGCCAGAATTTACTTTTTCCCCATTGATCTCTATGGTTGAGTTTGGATCAAAGGCTGTTGGGCTAATTTTGATTTCTTCTGTATAATAGTTCACAGATGCAGTGTACTCCAATACTTCTGGATCAAAGCTCTTATTTAAATTGCCCTGACTCAAAACCAAACCACTTAAGCTTGCATTCGTTCCATACTCAACTTCAGCTTTTAAAGGTGAAGACAATTCCAATGCGCCTATGCTCACCGTATATTTTCCAGGCTTTAAATCCTGAATCATCTTGGTTTCATAAAAACTGCCATAAGATACGGTCACTGTATGACCAACATAAATTATATTTCCCGAAGGATTCATTAAAGTAATGTTTATGGTTTTTCCTGCTTCATTGCCTATTTTACCTACAATCTTAACTTCTCCAGTAGAATCGATTAAAACTGAAATATCATGGGTTTCTTCTGCAAAAGTACTGATGGATTGTATCCATACGCCCATGAGCAAAATGATGATAATAAACCATTTTTTCAAAATTTATCTCCTTTCTGTGATATGCTTAAGATCATGGAAATATAATGAAATTTGATTTGGGAATCAACTTGCTAGTAGCAAAACTAGAACCATCCCATACCATTACCACCACATAATGACCCTCTATTTTCGATGGCAATGTGAATATATTTTCTAAACTTATTGTTGAACTGCCACTGCCTGCTACTGTAGCTGATTTGGTTTCCACATCCAACATGGTACCATCTTCATTGTAAATTGCTACGATCATAAAGACATTTTGCCCACTGGTACCATTGTTTTTCAGGTTAAGATTGACACCAAAAGTTTTACCTGCAGCAAGTAATTTAGCATCCGTCTCTGTTCCAACTTTAAATTTGGCTGTCAAAGTTAAGTCATATGGACTTCTAACATTGACTGTTAGATTTTTTGTATTGACAGACTTTTGATTGAAACTGTAAGTCATGGTAATTGGTACACCAGTTTGTGTTGGTTTTAAAGCAGTGCCCTCTGAGATACTGAAAGTCAATTTATCCTTAAGAGCATCATATTCAAGTTCTTCTGAAGTATCATCACTGTAACTCATTTTGATGATCATGTCTGAAAGCACTAGATTTTCATCTTCTTCATACAAAAGTTTCGGTTGTTCCACTACAGTCATTCCAAGGACTGCAAGTGAACCAGCTTCAATGATGTTGCCGATGGCATCCTTGCTGTTGTAAGGCACCAAGTTGTAATAATAATTTTCACTAATTTCTGCTGTCGTATCCACATAAGAAACATTAGATTTACCAGCAATATTTTTCAGTAAAGTAAAATCTCCATCTTCAGCATCCGAACGATATATTCTATAACCTGCTGCACCTTCAGAAGCACTCCATGCCAATTCAGTTCCATTTAACTTTCTATTTGAAACTTCAAAATTTTCAGGTTGTTCTGCGGGATATACGCCAATTGGTTTTGTTAGATAATTAATAACAACACAGGTTTGTTGTTCATCACCGGCTTCCAATTCATAATTGTAAGCTGCCAACAACCATTGAAATTCATATTGTTTATAGGCTAAAGGTAAACTGGCAACCTGCCCTGTTCTTATGGTTGATTCAGAACTGGTGATGGTTGCATTATGGGTATAACCGGCACCTGCGGAAATACCTGAAGTTACCCCTAAAATATTGGAGTTAAAGGAAACATTAATATCCAACTCATAATCAAAGGATTTTCCGCTGGTAGAAGTCGTCGTAATACTTTGTTCCGTATGACTTGAACCAACCCCAGTACTCATGAAATTTTCAGATTCATTTTTACTGGTACCACCGAGTAATACATCTTCTCCTTCTATATTGGACAATCCTGTTGAAGCACTTGGGTAACTTCTTGGATTTCCTATGGTGTGATTTAAAACTTCATCACCAATGATCGGTGCATTGTCAATTTGCTTTGCCACATCATTGTATTCCGACAATGGCATAATCTTACTGATTGGTGAATATGGTACATTTACAGCCATTTCACTTTCAACACCTGTCTCAGTATTGTAAACCTTAAAATAGTAAATATCATAAGGGATGACCATTGCAACCACTGCATCATCATTATAATAGTTGGTATAAGAGATTGTTTTTGAAATGGCATTGCCATTACTCCAAGTATAAGCAAAAGAGTTGGTTACCTCTGTTTCAAATGAAAACTCAGCCAGTTTAATGCCAAAAACGCCTACACCTTGGGTATAACCGAAAGACAAACCAATATTTGCTGTAACGCCATTGCTTTTAGAGGCTTCACTTGTACTATCTGTGCCATAAACCGTTCCAACATTACCTAAACCAGCATATTCGTCTTCCAATTCTGAATAGTAAGGTGTAGCACCCAATACAGCAATAACCGTTGGATTTGAAAAGGCAAAAACACTTTTCTCTGGTTCAAAGGAAAGCTGAAGACCTCGATTGAATATATCTGCAGTTGTTAGGGTATTATAAACGTAAGGTTTGTCTTTATCCCATAAATTCGTCATAGAAGCAATCAAGTCACCATCATCATCCATATAAACCCTTGTCCTGTAAAGATAAGTATTACCATACCACTCATTCATATTGAGCATATACAGTTCTTCTTTGCCACTTAAGGACATATCTGACAATACAGCTTCATCAAATCCTCCTGAAACCATATCCAAAATATAAGTCTTATCTTTTTTTACATTGACATTGGTAATACTTCCCAAGCTTGTTTCTACATCATTGCCATTGGTATTACTGCTGACGGATGTCACTACTTGCTTTTCGAGTTCACCGGTAACAGCATTGTATCTATAAATAAAACCGCCCACGACAACATATTCAGGATCTCCTGGTTTAAGCACTTCAAAATCCACACATTGTACGCCTAGGCTACCTTTTACAGCTGTAAACTCACTGTAATCCAATATAAATCGGGTATTGGTAAGACGGTTATCATAGCTGTCTGTATAGGCATTGTAATGCACCGTAGTCACTACAGGTTTTAAAGTAGCGAACTCTCGACCGCTGACAACAATACTGTCTTCACCTTCACCTAAAATATCGCCGTAATCCATAGATGGATTCGTAATCCAGAATGTCGCTTCATTTGCATCATAATCCAAAGTGATATTGGCAGATAAAGATGTTAATACCATATCATCAAATATCAACAATTGTGTTTTTGTGCTTCCAGTCAACATCACCTGCAGTTCTGAAAATCCATCTCGATCTGTATCGGCAGCCATGATATCTACATATTTTCCTAAGTCAATGTCTCTGTTTATCACCAGTGGGTTTGTTCTGTCGAATATTGTCGATGCAACCGTTGTACAGGCATCCATGTCTGCCTTTAAGATATATAAGTTGCTGTTTACCATCACTGCAATTTCGTCAATGCCATCCTTATTGAAGTCGCCTGAAACAGCTTCCAACAGCTTTTCAGTTTTGCTTGCACCAAGGGTTGAAAAGTCAATGTCGTCTATGATATATTCCTTGGATACAGGTTTACCAGTTGTATCACCAACATCTATACCACTATAATCTAATACCTTAATTCTTAGCTCTGACGGATTTGAACCGTATAGTCCTGCAAGAACTACCTCATCTTTTCCATCTCCGTTGGTATCAGCAGATGTCACAGATTTTAGAGCCTGAGACCAAAAGGCATCTAGCATATCCGTGCTGTAAATCCGTGTCATGCCAACAAAAGTTGAATCCAATCTTCTTTTTAAAGAAACATCATCCCCTACCTCAACGAGCTGATTCACACCATAATAGGTGATATTACTGACCCCTAAAGGACTTTGTGTTTTATCAACAATTTCACCACTTAAACTTGTTCTGCTGGGTTGTTCAGTGGATAAACCAAAGGCTTCTGCTTGCTCCTCCTGGGTTTCATCAATGGGTAAACCCTCCGAAGCAAAAACTGGCATAGTGTTGGTCCACACCAAAAGGACTCCTAAAATGCCAATGGCATAAATATTGACCTTTAAAATCCTAATTGGTTTTCTCATTTGATCCATTAAGAATTTATATGTTTTGCGTAACAATTTTAATAACCTCTCTTTCACTCACTTTTATGCAACTTCCCTACTTTATATTATAATTGAATGCAACATCAAATGTATATTCCACCAAAGTGTAATATCCCATTCATAACCCTGTTAATGGAAGCTCTTTAATGGTCTTCAAGCAAAAAAAACCTTCGTAAGATGATTGCTTACAAAAGGTTTTAGGCTTCATAGTATTTTCTTTTTATCGGCTTCTCTAATGGCTTGTGTTCTATTCTTAACCTCTAATTTTTTATAAATATTGGTTAAATGCTTTTTTACCGTATCAATTTGAACTGCATATTTTTCAGCAATTTCAGCATTGGTGAATCCATCTTTTATACATTGCAAGACCTTTAATTCTGTTTCAGTCAAATTTAAAGCAGTTTTCATCTCTTTATCTTCATTATTTATGGTGTCTTTTATTTCCAAAATAAAATTCAAGAGAGACCCATCTTCTAAGGGTTCTTTTACCTTCAAATACTTGTTTAAGAGATTCTCCATCATAACACTTTCTTCCACAAATATTCTCAGATATTTATGTTTTAGTCCCAATGTCAAAGAGACTTCAAGGACATTACACGCCTTGATGAAATCTTTTTTTAAGTAATAAAGTCTTGCTAAAATATTGTTAAAAACAATTTTCCATCGAATTTGCTGTAACCGATCTGAAAACTCCAAAAGTCTCAACAATAATGTTTCCGCTTCATCATAATCTTTTTGTAAAATAAGTCCCCTCGCATAAACGGACAAATCAAATTCATTTTGAATGGTTATTCTCACAGGCTGTTCGCTAATTTCTTTTTTCATCCAATCAAAAATCAAACCTGTTTCATTTGCCATTACAGAGAGCCAAACTCTGAAAATCTTCATTTTTTTCTCAAGAAACACCTTGTTGTGTTGTCGAAGGTTTTTTTCGCCTTCCAATAAAACCTCAATGGCTTTTTGAAGATTTCCCTGGCTCCAATAAATTTTAGCTGTAGCATTAATCCCCGGGAGATATGCGCCATACTTTTTTTCTTCCAAAGCACTCAAAGTACCTTCGATCAACAGAGGCAAAGCTACGTCCAGCTTGTTAAACTCATAAAACATCTCACCATATAAAACATAACCATAACTTAAATCTTTTATTTTCTGCGTTTTTAATCTTTGGATCGTTTGAAAAAAGGTATCATTGCAAAAATTTTCAAGACTTTCAAACAAAAGAAAAATCAAAGTGGGTTGAGTTCTATTAAATTCCAAACCATTTTTTGCAAAGAGGGTATGCTCTGTACTTAATTTTGCAATTTCTGCACTGGCTCTCATAAAAACACCAAAATCATTGCTTAACATACCATAAACAACTTTGAAGTGTAGAATATCTGCCTTTGCAGATTCCAACAAAATTGGATCCTTTGTTTTAGTGACTAAAAAGTCATAGGCCTTTTCTGCCTTTTCTATATATTGCCATGCAATTTTATAGTTTTTGTCAAACTGAGTGTCCAATTGATAAAACCATGTTTTAATCAAACAAAGGCCGTAATTGCTTTCAAGGACCTCATCAGGCACCTGCTGCATCCAGGTCATAATTTTACTGAAATCATTGGTAGAAATTGCAACAGGTGCAATTTGCTCTATTAAACCCACAGCATTTGGTATATCTTTCCCAGCCAGATAATGATCAATGGCATTAGACCATCTCTTATTATCCTCGTACCATTTTCCAGCTCTTATATGTAGTACTTTATAAAAATCATCGGATTTTATTTGTTTTTGATTTCTTAAGGTCTCTAGAAACAAGTGATGATATCGATACCAAATACCTTCATCATCCAGAGAGAAAATAAAAGCATTTTTTTCTTGTAATTTTTTTATTAAGTCAAAACTGTCTGAACGTTGAAAAACGGCATTGCATAATGCAGTAGAGAAAAAATCAAAAATAGATGTTCCTAAGAAGAAATCGATCATTTCCTGATCAAGGTCCGTGAGAATTTCTTCAATTAGAAAGTGTCGAATATTTTTTTTACCTTGCATTTCCTCCATGAGCATGATTTGTATCCCAGTAATCCAACCTTCATTTTGACTTAATATTTCATCCATTTCAGTTTGTTCAAACTCGACTTGAACGTAAGAAATCAGACTGCTCAGTTCTTCTTTTGAAAATTTTAAATCTTCATATGTGATTTCAAAATAATGTCCTCTTACTCTTTCTTTTTCTACAGAAAAAGGCAAGAACTCTCGACTAATAAAGATGAGCTTTAGGTTGTCTGGAAGACTTTTGATAAAAGTTGCCACACTTTGTTGTATAATTTCATTTTGAATGAGATGAAAATCATCCAATACCATAATCAAATTCGATTCAAATTTACTGATTTTATAGATTAAAATCGGAATTAATTCTCTTACCATTTCTTCATCTGAGAACAAGAAAATATCTTCGGTTAACTCATATAATTCTGGAATAAATTCAACAAGAGGAAGTATGAGATTTTTCCAAAAATGTTTGACATAATTGTCTTCTTCCTCCACAGAGAACCAAATAAACTTTTCTTTTACCGTTTTAATATAATCCATAACAGCTGTACTTTTACCATATCCTGCTGGAGCACAAACCAATAGGAACTTGCCTTTTGACCTCATTTTAACTAACTTCATTACTCTCTCACGAATTATTTTTTTTGTATTACCCTCAGGCAGGTTATATTTCGTTGGGGACAAAAATAATAAATCCGAATGATTTCTCTTTTTCATATCATAAACCTCAAAATATTGTTTGTAACTTTAATACTAAAAGACTAAAAAAAAGTTAACGTCATCCGTAAAAATAACGTTATTTTTTTACCTATGTCTTAGTGGACCAAAATGTTTATAAAACAAATTAGATATTTACAAAATTCTGTTCTTAACCATTAATAGTATTATATCATATTTTCCAATTTCCATGGATATTGACCCATAAATTTTTAGTTCAACTACCGGTATAAAACCGGGTTTCGCCTTTCCTGCTCTAATGTTTAATGTGCAGATTATCTCATTGATGATATAAGAAAAAAGGTGAATATCATCACCTTATCTCCTACATATTTATTGATTTAATGAAGAGACCCCTTGTAATATAAAAGCTCTAATATAAGATGATAAACTTTCATAGGTTTGAGAAGTTTCTCCAGAAAACCATTTGTTCATTAAGGTAAGACTACCCATAAAAATAAATTCATAGTAGCATCTTACTTGTTCCAAATCTGAATAACGTTCTTTTAAACCATCATCCGCCATTAAATAATCTACAAAACTCAATTTAAATCTTTCCATAAAAGACATATGATAACAAAGTTCAAAAACAACTTTTGAAAATGGTGAATCCGAATTGGACAAATTGTAAATTTCCATGAGAATTTGGTCAAATTTACTGAAGATTTCATCTCGTTTGTATTGCTTTAAAATTGACATGGCTGTTCTAATTTGAAAATCTTCAATTTCTTCACGAACTGCATAAACATCACTAAAGTGTGCATAGAAGGTTCCTCTACTTAAAGTAGTGAGATCTAAGATTTCCTGTACTCTAATCTTTTCAATAGGTTTTGTTTTATAAAGTTCCAAAAATGCTTCAACAATTAACTTTTGGGACCGTTTGGCGTTACTATAGACCTTTTGGTTCATAATTCTCCACTTTCTTTCTATAGATATATACGACTTTATATACACCCGTTGCCACAAGAATTAACATGGACAACAACCACACAAGAAATGCATCGGTTAAAAAACCAAATAACATGTAAAAGGATTGGAACTGATTTAATAATACCATAAATGTTATCGGGATAACAAAATGGATGATGATCATAAAAATCACATTCCAAAATTTTACCCCAAGCTTCAAATGCTGTTTCCACTTGTTAATCCATACAAGAGGAAGAGCAGCTAATAAAAGGAGTATCAAAAGCAAAACATCAACTATACCATGTTTAAACCAATAAGCATTTTCATTAAGGGGTTCATAGGACTCACCAATAAGAATTGAAAAGATACCATCATCAATTTGCGTATACAAGGACTTTGCAGTTACGATGTCATTAACAGAAAACAACACGATATAGGCAATTTCCCTTTCTGGCAAAATTGCCATTTTTGTAGAGTAGGATTCTACAGTTCCTGGGTGCCAGTATGAAGGTTCTCCGCTACGTTCTCCAAAGAAAAGTCCCATACCATAATTTGAACTTGTTTGATTGCCCTCCGGTTCGATAGACGGACCTGCTGAGTACATGCTTTTTATGAATGCTTCACTTAATAGTTTATTTTCTTGATATTTCCCATCATTTAGGTACATCTCCAAATAATGGGTCATATCATTTGGCGTTGATACAATATAACCAGCAGGAATATGTTCCTTTGACCAAGAAAAAGGTGTTTCAAGAGGTATACCAAAATATACCTTATGACCAGGCATGAAACTTTCATCTTTATTGTTGTAAAAACCAGCAGATGTATTTGCCATATCAAGGGGATCAAAGATGTGCTCTTTCATATACTGATCATAGGACAAACCCGTTACGGTTTCAATAATCAAACCAAGTAAACTGTAATTGTTGTTGTTGTAAAAAAATTGCCCGTACTGTTCCAAGTGATCAATATCTTTCAGAACATCACCTCTTATACCACTGGTGTGATTTAAAAGATCTCTGATTGCTATTTGACTACCGAGGTTTTCATCTAAAATATCAGCGCCAATATATTTTGAAATCTTATCATCCAAATTAATCTTATTTTCTTCCATAAGTTGCATAATAGCCAAAGAGGTAAAGGATTTACTTGTAGAACCAATGACAAATTTCTCATCCAGTGTCTTCACTTCACCATATTTATAGGAGTAAATCAGTTGGTTTTTATCGACAACCATTACCGCTGCATCTGTAATATTTCCAGCATCCAATGCTTCGTCTAAAAATTCATTCAATTTTATTTCAACTTCTTTATCAGAGAGTTCCATTGCATTTGTTGATAACACCGTTGCTGCCACCAAGATCAGAATCATACCTATTCCTAAAGTTATTTTTGCTTTATGCATCATAGTCTTTTTCGCTCCTCATTTCTTTGCATGAAATTTAATTCTAAATTAGTTGTAGTATAATATTCTTTATGGGATGCAGCAATGTTCAATTTTGCCCGATATGTTCAAAAGTATACAATACAATATAAACTGTATAGAATTGTAACAACAAAATACTGATTTTCCAAAAACTACTGATACTAGTGAAAGCTCATGTCAACTAACGATCACCTAAAGATGATGATTTTGTTTCACAAAGATTTAGGAGATATTTTCTTCTAGGGTTATAGATGAACCTCCCCCGCTTAGCCTATCAATTCGACTTGAAGTGGGGGTTTCTTATTTCAACTGAAACATACCTTAAACGAAGTGATGGTTTTGCCATCACCTCTCACATCAAAGATGTGTGAGTGAATGTTTTTAGAATTTATAAGCAACACACTCGGTGT
>JAFGVN010000040.1 GCA_016937975.1 Clostridia bacterium | reverse complement strand
TATTTCCCAAAATCAATTTTTTTTCATTTTTGGGAAATTCGTTTTATTTTTGGAATATCAGCTTTGAATATCCATCACTTCTACCACTTTACCAACGCCTTTTGTGATAAATAAGTGTTAGAAATAATAGATATATTTCCGCATATAAAAAGCCTCTGAATGTCATCTATACATTCAGAGACTCAACTCATTGATTTTACTATATTTTACCGTCTTTCCAACATCACTACGCACTCCACATGGGTGGTGTGCGGGAACATATCTAAAGGAATAACTTCTTCAACTGTGTATTTTTCTGAAAAGAGTTTTAAATCTCTTGCAAGTGTTGAGACTTTACACGAAACATAGACAATACTTTTCGGAGCCATCTGTAATAGGGTTTCGATAACTTCTGGCTCTAATCCTTTTCTAGGTGGATCAACAACTACCATGTCTGCTGTTACACCTTGCTTATATAAATTAGGAATTACTTCTTCAGCTTTTCCTACTAAGAATTCAGTATTCGTTATATTGTTTCTAAGGGCATTTCTCTTAGCATCTTCAATAGCCACATCAACAATCTCAACACCAATGACCTTTTTAGCATGTTTTGCTAGAAACAATGAAATGGTTCCAATGCCACAATATAAGTCCATTACCGTATCTTCAGGTGTAATATCTAAAAGGCTCAAAGCTGTGTCATACAACTTTTCTGTTTGAATTGGATTGACTTGTAAAAATGATAATGGTGAAATCTCAAAAGATAAATCCTTAATGTAATCAATGATTTTGTCTTCACCTAAAATTGTTCTATTCTCAAAACCCATGACTCTGTTGCCAACATCTGAATTGATGTTTTGTATAATGGATTTCACCTCTGGATAGTCACTTTGAATTTCTTTGGATAAGTTCTCGATTACAAGATCATCCTTATGTCCATTGGTTACAAATATCAACATGATGTCTCTTGTCTTAAAAGATATTCTTGTCACGATATGTCTTAAATAGCCTTTGTGACTTTCCTCATTATAAACTGAGATTTTAGTTTCTTTTAACTTTGTTATCAAAGTTTTCATCAAACGATTCACCTGTGGATGTTGTACCAAACAATGGTTAATATCCACAACATCATGAGTTCTTTGTTTATAAAAACCAATATGAATTTGACCATCCACATACCTTACTGGATATTGGGACTTGTTTCTATAGGCAAAAGGTTCATCCATGCCTATGACATCATGAATCAAAAGATTTTCAAATCCACCGATACGTTTCATCGTATTGTCTACAAGATACTTCTTGTATTCTAATTGTCCTTTATAATCTATCATTTGTGTTTGGCAACCACCACACTGCAAATAATTACATTCTGGCACAATACGATATATAGATGGAGTAATAAAATCAACAACTTTTGCGATGGCATATTGCTTTTTTACTTTTATAATTTTCGCATTGACATGATCTCCAATAATAGCACCATGAACAAAGACTGTGAAATTATCTAATTTCCCTATGCCTTCACCATTTTCACCTAAATCATTAATTTTTATTTCGATCATTTGATTCTTATTAAACATGTTTTCTCCTCCAGTAACGGTTTATTATAACACAGCATCATATAAGAGTGAACCTGTGAACAAAACAATATAATTGGGTCTTACCCCAAAAATAATAAAAATCTCATATAATCCCCTATAAATAGTAGCATTCAAAGCTTTTATATTTTATAATAAAAATAGTGTAAACATAAGGATTTAAGGAGGCACTAGTGACACGCTTATTCATCAACCTATTTCTAATTGTAATGTTGTGTTTCACATTAGCAGCATTACCCATCAATACAGAAATCTTAGATTTTTTTGATTTTGGGACTTTATTTTCATCTAAAGAACCTGCTGAAGAAACGGAAACTATTCCTGTTGACGAAACGTTTAATCCAGAGTTTACACCCGAATTCAGTTGGACTGATGAGAATCGTCAATACAATCCAACGGCATTCACATTAACATTAAGAACTAATATTCCAGAGAGTTATGCAGGTAACTATACCTTTGATGATCTATCACTTTCTTTGTATAGAAATGATGCATTATATCAAACTTTTGAATCAGAAGCCTTTGTAACATCAACGGAGCTTAGTTATGAAAATGAGTTATTGGTTGTAAATTATGCTTTAAACGTTTCATACGATACATTGCATTTATTGATGGATGGTTTTTATGACATGGTCTTTAAATTTACATCCGCTGAAAAAGAGTTCATTGAACTTTCAACATTAAAAGTTGCATATCGACCAAATATTGATTATGTAACAAATGGCGAAGCAGAAAATAATGGAAACTTTATTTACAAGGCATTCTTCTTAGATGAAGATGAAACTCATTTAATTCCTTTATATTTCAGTGTTAAGTATCCTGAAAGTATTACAGTTGAAGCAAGAAATAGACTATACAATCCACCAACTTCTGGTTATGGTTTGTCAACAAAGCAAGTTATACCAGGTAAAACAAGCATTTCAAAAATTGGTGACAAACACTATGGTATTTTCTTCTACAGTTCAGAATTTAAAGATATCATTACCAACGAAGCAGAAGCTCACTTAGCCATTGAAGCAGTTGTTAATACATTAATTCGTTTACCACATATTGAGAAATTAACTTTCTTTGTAGATGATCGACAAGTAGAAGGCAGTTTCTTCAACATTGATTTAACCAAGATTTATGAAGAAGTACCACAATCATATGCTTATTTAACAGATGTTACTTCAACGGATAAAAGATATTTAGTACCTGTTGCAGTACACGAAGAAAATATTTACGATGAAGTCTGGCAAATTTTATCTTTACTTAAAACCGGAAGAGCTGATAATAAAGATTGGACTCAGATTTTACCTCCAGAAGTAGAGGTTAGCAACTTTATCATTGAAGGCACGACTATTACACTAGATTTTAATCAATCTTTTATAACAGTATACAAAGATTATCCAGAATATGAAAAGATGATGCTTAATAGTATTCTATTCTCTTTGACATCCATTGAAAACATCAGTAAAGTAAGTTTTACCATTGATGGTGAACCATTAACTAATTTTGCTGGTATGGATTTATCAGAACCCGTTTTAGCACCACCATACATCAATTATATTGGAGAATATTAAAAGATCCTCATTGAGGATCTTTTTTCATACAATCTTGTATTAATTCATAGACTTGGGGACTTTTCTTTTTTAAACTTACAGGTCTTAAACTTTTATCTGTCGTTGCGTGTTTTGTAAACCCTGTAACCAGCAAATTATCTGTTTCAGCATCATATACTTCATAGTTCAAAATGAGTTTAACCCCTTGGCATAGACCAACAGATGTTTTCACATAGACTTCTTCATCGTATTTGGCTGGTGCGATATATTTTGCACCAACTTCAATAACAGGCAGCCAAAAGCCTTCATCCTCCAATTGCTTGTAAGAATATCCTAAAGCCCTAAAAAAACCACTTCTAGCTTGCTCAAACCATGTGATGTAGTTGCCGTGATAAATAACCCCCATTTGGTCTGTTTCTTCGTATCTTGGTCGAATATATTCCTTATGATAAAACATATAAAAACCTCCCAAGTCATTGTACAAAATCGCTGCGCGATAGTAAATGCGTAAACGTTTATTGAAATATTTACATAAAAATAGGAAATATGTTTCAATCCAC
>JAFGVN010000039.1 GCA_016937975.1 Clostridia bacterium | reverse complement strand
GTGGATTGAAACATATTTCCTATTTTTATGTGAATATTTCAATAAACGTTTACGCATTTACTATCGCGCAGCGATTTTGTACAATAAAAAAAAGGAGTTGTTTATGTGTGGAAGAGTTATATTAACCTTAAGTGAAAAAATGATTGCTCAAATCTTAGAAGGTGTTTTGGATATCAATCAGTTGGACATTGATGATTTTGTACCAAAGTATAATTTAGGACCTGGTCAATCTTTACTGAGTATTATTCAGCATAAATCAATAAACAAAGCTGGCTACATGGAATGGAAATTCATCCCTTCTTACGCTAAAAATGATAAAGATGGTTATGTTTTCATGAACGCGAGAAGCGAAAGTATTCATGAGAAAAAAAGCTTTAGAGATGCTTTTTTCAGCAGACGATGCTTAATCTTAACCAATGGATTTTATGAATGGCACCGTGCTGAAACCAAAACACCCTATTTATTTCATAGAGAGAATCAACCTCTTTTCCTAGCAGCCATCTGGAATCCATATTATCATACCACTGGGGAAAAATCTTATGGCTTTAGTTTAATTACAACAGAAGCCAATGCAGATATGGCACCCATCCATGATCGTTTACCGGTCATTATCAAAGAAGAAGATACTTCTCTATGGCTAAATCCAAATACGCCTTATGAGGTGTTAAAGCGATTAATGGAACCTGTGGAAGCTGGGTATCTAATGCATTATGAAGTCTCAAGCTATGTCAACTCAACAAAAAACGAAGGTTCTATTTGCATAGAACCTATTCAGTAGAGCTTTCATGCTCTTTCTTTTTTATGAATTCACCTAGTTTCATATCCTCTTTTATAATATGCTCAACAAACCATTGTTGCATGAATAAATTTAATTGTATCAAATCCTTATTTTGTATTTTTCTATATTGTTTAGATTTAAAAGCATTAACCTTCTCTCTAAAAAAATCATGCATTTGCTTATGATTGTCATAATCCGTATATTCAACAGATCTCTGAAGACTTTCCTCATGTTTTAAATGATCGATTAAGTAATCCTCTAGAAAGTTCATGACCATCGGATAAAAATCTATGCCCTCACCTACACGCATTAAACTATAGAGCTTATCAAACTCCTCAAATATTCTTTGATGTTCTCCATCGATTTGCTCGACACCAATTTTTAAATCATCGGACCACTTTATCAACATATTTTTTTCACCTCTTACCTTTATTATACCTCTTTATGATATCTTTAATCGTATAATCAGTTTATAGTAAAACTTCAAAAATATGCACTATTGTTAAAATTATTGACATATTTACGAATTAAATATATTATTAATCCAACAGGATATATTAACACTACAATTAAATATTGTATGATATTACTACAAAAGTGAGGTAACTATATAAGATTTCATCTAAAAATATCTTTTAGTGCCTTTATTATTATGTTGAGATTATTGAAAGGAGAATTCTATGTCACACGGTATCTACAGATGTCCAAGACCTATTAATGAACCAATCAGAAATTACGAACCTGGTTCTGAAGATCGCAGACTGCTAGAAGAAGCACTCAATGAGTTACGAAATGAGGTAAAGGAAATTCCTTTAATTATCGGTGGTGAAAAAATAAAAACTGATAGCAAAAAACCTTGTATCGTCCCTCATGATCATCAACAAGTGATTGGTTATTATTACGAAGCATCTGAAAAAGAAGTACAAATGGCAATTGATAGCGCTTTACAAGCAAAAGCTGAATGGGAAGCAATGCCATACAAGCATCGTGCAGCTGTATTCTTGAAAGCTGCAGATCTATTAGCTAGCAAATGGCGTTATAAAATGAATGCTGCAACAATGCTTGCTCAAAGTAAAAATGTCTATCAAGCTGAGATTGATACAGTATGTGAGCTAATAGACTTCTATCGTTTTAACGCTTATTATTTAGAGCAAATCTATGAAGAACAAGCCATCTCTCCTGCTGGCGTTTGGAACCGCATGGAATATACGGCTTTGGATGGTTTCGTATATGCTGTATCACCTTTCAACTTCACTTCAATCGGTGGCAACTTGGCAGGTGCTCCTGCTTTAGTTGGTAACGGCGTTGTTTGGAAACCAGCTTCTACTGCGGTTTATTCAAACTACATGATTATGGAAATCCTTGAAGAAGCAGGCTTACCAAAAGGTGTTATTAACTTTGTACCTGGTAACGCAAAAACAATTACAGATATTGTTTTAGCGCATCCTGAATTTGCAGGCTTCCACTATACAGGTTCAACCTCAGTATTCTCTTCTATTTGGAAAGAGATCGGAAATAATATTCAAAAATATAAAGCATATCCAAGAATTGTTGGCGAGACAGGTGGTAAAAACTTTATTTTTGCAGATGAAAGTTGCGACCAACAAGCCCTTGCAGTAGCAATGGTACGTGGTGCTTATGAATATCAAGGTCAAAAATGTTCAGCAGCCTCTAGAGTTTATGTACCTTCTACAATTTGGGAGAATGTTAAAACTAAATCATTTGAAATGATGGAAACTATTAAAATGGGCGGTGTAGAAGATTTCAAGAACTTTGTAAATGCAGTCATTGATGAAAAGGCATTTACAAAAATAACTTCTTACATCGATTATGCAAAATCTTCACCGGATGCAGAGGTAATTTTTGGTGGTGGTTATGATCAGTCTAAGGGTTATTTCATTGAACCTACAATGATCTTATCTAAAACAACATCATTTAAAACAATGGTTGAAGAGATTTTCGGACCAGTATTAACGGTTTATGTTTACGATCCAAAGGATTTTGATGCTACATTGGAAGCATGTATCAATGGCACTGAATACGCTCTTACGGGTGCAATTTTTGCTCAAGATCGTTTAACCATTCAAAAGCTTGAAAATGCATTAAAGCACTCTGCTGGTAATCTATACATCAACGACAAGCCAACAGGAGCTGTTGTAGGACAACAACCTTTTGGAGGTTCTAAAGCATCTGGTACTAACGATAAAGCAGGTTCCAAATTAAACTTGTTCAGATGGATCAATACAAGAGCGATTAAAGAAAACTTTAACCCTCCACATCAATATGAATATCCATTCATGAGTTAAACCATAAAAAACAGTGAGTTGAAAACTCACTGTTTTATTTTTTACTTAAAATAAAATAAGTTATTGTAGATACCATTCCGCCAAGAGATGTTCCCCAAATTAAATCGATAATGGTAATATTTAATGGCCAATTGTTTAAAGTCGCTAAATTCGTTAAATCATAAGTACTATAAGTTATAAGACCAAACAACATGCCATTAAACAGTGCATTCTTCCAGGTACCTAAATCTACTGCAGGTTGAATTACAAAATACACTAGACCAAAAATGAAAATCAAATAAAACAGTATCGCTGCAATCCAGTTTGGCTGATCTGACATAAGATGCCCAATTGCATCTTTATAAATGTTCTTTGCAATAAATACCAGCCAAATTATATCGATTATAAAAAAGACAACAAAGGTTATACTATAAGTTTTAATATTCATTTCTTACCTCCAATAAACTTCGGGAGAAATATCGGAGTATGCTTCGCATAGTCTTGGTACTCCGCTCTATTCTCATAATGTTTTTCAAGTAATGGAACACCTGAAACAAACCTGACTAATATAGTGATGACTAAGGGACTAATTATCATTAGATATCCCTTAGAAACGGATAAACCAATAACATAGATACCCCACCACATGGTTGCTTCTCCAAAATAATTTGGATGTCTTGTATATTGATGAAGGCCTGTCGTAAGGATTTTTCCCTTATTATTAGGATCTTTTTTAAATTTAGCTAATTGATAATCTGCCGTTGTTTCAAAGAAAAATCCGAACAGCCATATGCTCAAACCTAAAATATCCAATAATGCTAGTGAACCTGTGCCATAAAGATTCGTATGAACAAATGAAGCTGAAATCAAGACCAACATCAACATTTGCAGCATATAAACTTGTATGAATGCCTTTAAATATACAAAATGACTTCCCCACTTCTTTCTCATATTCACATATCTGAAATCTTCTCCTTTTCCTAGGTTTCGGCTGATAATATGAATACTTAATCTCAAAGCCCAAATGGATACCAAAAGGGTTACTAAAAAGCTCTTAAAAGCCTGGTGACCTAAGAAAAAAGTAATCCATGCAGGGATTAAAAAACCTATTCCCCAAACCATATCCACAATCGAATTATCTTTTTTGATTTGACCTATTATAAACAGTAAAACATAGTAGATAAAGATTGGCATTAAAGTATAAATATAATCCATAATTTACTCCTTTAAAGTGTAAGCAACGGCAACAGCTCCTGAACCAGCACCTGCAGCAATGATACTGGAACTTTTCACCATAAACTCACAAGGTTTATCCAGTGCTGCTTCAAGCATCTCTTTTAACAGTACCCCATTTTCGTAGTTATCAACATATGTGATTGCATAATTCAATTCATTTTTTTCATTGACTTCAACTAAATGCTTAACTATTTTATTTAAAGCACTGTTAAATCCAAAAGCCACTTTTTCAATGGCACCATCACCTTCTTTTAAGGTTATTATGGGTTTCATCTTAATCCTTTTGAGAACTGCTCCTGCCCTGACACTTAAGCGACCAGAGGCAATCATATTGTCTAAAGAATGAATACCAACCAGTATCTTGGTACCTTTCTTTAAGGTTTCTATATGATTAACAATACTTTGTATCGTCTCTCCCTTTTTAATCATTTCAGCTGCTTTATATACCAATAACCCTTGAGCCACTGAATTTTGCATAGAATCAATAAGATGAACTCTATTTTCCCCTTGGTTAAATGATGACATCTGGCTTTTAAAAACATTGTAAGTCCCACTTAAGACAGATGAAACAGGAATGATAATGATCTGTTCATAATAATTTAAAAGATAATCCAGTATAAATCTAACTTGTTTAATGGTTGGTTGCGATGATTTAGGATATACATTTCTTTCTCTAGCCAATTTCAATAATTTTTCATTGGTTATGGTTAATTTATCAATATAAGGTTCTTCGTCAATTAAAATGTTTAAAGGGATCACTTGAATTTGCTCATTTTCAATAAACTCTATTGGTAAATCTGCAATGGAATCTGTTACTAAAGCTATTTTGTACTTCCGTTCATGAACAAGGACCTGTTGTTTTTCCATATCATCCACCTTTTGCTCATGAAAAGTTCCATAATCAGATAAAATTTCGAAAACTTCTTGAGGCGAATTTGTATGCACATGGATTCTTATTTTATTCTTCCCTTGAACAACAACAATTGAATCACCTTTATCTTTTAGAATATCCTTAAAATCACATGATGCTTTAATGGACATTAAGGCTTCAGTACAATACCGATAACCGTCATGGGCATGATTTTCTTGGTGTTCATATATTAAAGTTTCATTCTCTTCAACATCTTTACTCATTTTTCCTAAAACACCTTCAACAAACCCCTTCAAGAATAAGAAGAAGCCTTTTGCTCCTGAATCTACTACATTACTTTTTTTCAGAACATTCAAAAGTTCTGTAGATTGAAGCACACTATTTTCAACGTCTTCCACACTGTTTTCAAGTGCTACTTCAATATTTGCGCCAATCTGATTTTCTAAACTCTTATGAAATGCTTTCATACTGGTTAGCATTGTACCTTCAACGGGATTTTCCAATGATGAATATGCCAATTCAACGCCTCTTTTTGATGCTTTCTCTAAGGTCAAAGTTGTCACATCATTTTCTTCAGATAAAACCTGACACAGGCCTTGAATAAATTGAGCAAAAATTAACCCAGAGTTTCCTCTCGCACCAATAATAGCTGAATCAGCTATTGAATCCAATGTATGTGTGAAATTCGTTTTCAGCTCAGAATAGTTCAGAATACTTTGCATGAGTGAAGTAAGATTACTACCTGTATCACCATCAGGAACAGGAAAAACATTAATTTGATTTAAATGCTTTCTATTTCGAATGACTTCACGAGCACCATTCATAAAAGAATGATAGAAGGTTTCAATGTTCGTTTCTTTATGCACTAGATTCTCTCCTTTCCTGAATCTCTTAAGTTTAAAATTTCTTTTGGGTATGGCTCAAAAATGGTTTGCTGTTTTAAATATTCTACATCAAATCTAATAATCCAACTGTACATCATAGCCATTAATGCAGGGAAAGGTAATTTATGTTGACGATACAATTTAATTTGTTCCAAATAGAAATTTCTTTCCTCTATGGACAACTGTTGAGAAAAATAACCGAACATATGCAAGATAACATTCTCATTTTTCCCAGGGTGTACGGGTTCCAAAAATACGCCTTTTAAATAAATGTAATAAGTTTTTTTAACAGCTTCGAAACTTAAATTCTCATGATTTGCAACAATTCTACCCATAATTTTTTGATTTTTTTGATGATAAGCCATGAGTAAGTATTTATTTTGGCTGTGAAATTCAACGAGTTCATGATGATTCAAAGGATTAAATCTTGCTAAGGTGAAGATGCTTGTTAAAAAATGATCCCGAATAACATAATTGGATAAACGACCTTCATCTTCAATAGGCAAATCTTCGTAATGATTTTGAAGTGCTCTTGCAAACATTCCAACTGATTTAAATGCCAACGCTGGAACTTTGCCATGACTACTGTAGGTCTTTACGCTTGATATACCACATGAAGGGGATCTATTTTTTAAAATACTGCCATGTATATTCAACTGTTCCAATGGAAAGTCCCTAATAAATGCATTCATTTTTTCAGTATGATCTTGACCGTCAATAGATTCGATTAACTGTATATTGCCTTCATGATAAATTAGTCTTAAACTTTGTCTTGGAATGCTTAATCCCATTTCTACTTCTGGACAAACTGTAATAAACTCTACAAAGGGCTTCAGCATTTGAACAAAATCACTTTTTATCATCGTCCCATCATACCTACATTGACAATGTTCTATACACTTACTTATTAAAATCTTTGGTTTCATCATCTCTCAACTCCAAAACTGCCATTTCTTTTTTCTTGGCTTCAATCATCACATCATATGCATAGCCTTCCAAAAGAGTATTCAGTCCATCTAAATCCGCTTTCGTCACATAATCATGATGTGAACGATCTTTTTCATGGGTTCTTCCTGTACTTAAATGGACTTTAGGTATATCTGCCCATGAAGTCATGATATACTTAATGTCTTCCGCTGTTAATTCTCTATCCTGATGACATCTATGATGATGGTAATCGAATACCACTGATACACCTGTCTCCTTGGAAATCTCGATCACATCATGAATGTTATATGACTTATCATCATTCTCTATTCTTAAATACCCTTTTATGGTGGAATTTAACAATTTATATTCATGAATAAACCTTTCTTTTGCTCCTTCTTTATCGCCATAAACACCTCCAACATGTAAAATGATGTCAGTTCCTCCAAGACGCTCTAGTAAATCAGCGTGAAACTCCAAATACTCAACACTACGCCTGACAACATCTTCCTTAAAAGAATTTAGAACGGTATATTGATCTGGATGCATGGAAATTCTCATATGATATTGTTTTACTGCTGTTTTTATTCTTAACAATATCTTCTGTATGTCTGGATCTTCTTTCCAAAAAAATTGCTTTTCAAGAACATAGGGATGTGTTGATAAGGGTATTAAATCACTGCTCACGCGATAAAATAAAATTTGGTGTTGATAGTTCCAGCGAATTATTTTTTCCAAGAAATTTAAGTTGTGAAGAACAACTTCTTTTAAATGTTCTATACCTTTGGTTTCAATAGATTTTAGCCGACAGGTTTTAAACTTTTCAGGTTTCAAATGTTCATTTACACATGCATAGCCTAGATATCTTAACATTTTGACCTCTATTCAATTAACTTAACTCGATCATATTCAGTGACATAATTTTGACCACTAATGACAAATTCAAAATCAGATGAACTTACGCCAATAAGTTCAATCCACTCGCCTAATGATAATCCAGTTTCGACTAATTGCTTTTCCAATTGACCCTCTTTATAAATGTAAATAAAGCGTTCACCATTTTTTCTAACAATGGCTCTAGAAGGTACTAATACAGCATCATAAGCATTTGTAGTAAAGGATAGATTCACATACTCTCCAAGGGTTACCTCAGCGTTGTCTGGTATTGAAATTTTAGCTTCGAACATATTTGTAATCAGGTTTGGTTCATCTGAAATAGACACCAGTTGACCCCTATACACTTTTTCATTTTCAAGACCAACTACAACCTGATTTCCAATAAAAAGTTTCTCAATACTTTCATCAGATAACATAAGCTTTACGGAAAATTTCTTGTTTTCAACAAGTTGTAAAACCGGTTTATTCAAAACAACTTCGTCTTTACTGCTATATATAGTTGACACAAAACCGTTATCTTCTGCTAAATAATTTTCAGTAATTCCACCAAAATTATAAGTAAACAAGACTTCTCCAGACTGAATCTCTGAACCTTCTTCAACAAAGAAATCAACTATTTTTGAACCTTGTGGCAGATAGATCTCTTCAAAAGAATCTGGTACAACTTCACCAACGGTCTTATAAATTTCCTCAACGGTGTCTAATCTTGCTTTATCAATGCGAACGGGAACTTCTTCTTGTGGTTCAAAGGTTGGTACATCTGTTTCGCATCCAACCAAAGCGACCATTATTATAAGTAGGAGCATCCAATATTTCATTTAAATCACCCTTTCTCTTTTAGTAAACAAATTATAGATTGCTGGAATAAATACTAAAGTTAAGATGGTGGTGACCAATAAGCCAAAGATTAGTGCAAAACTGAACTGGGCATAATATGCTTCTTTGAAAGCTAATGGTAAAACACCACTTATTGTTGTTAATGTCGTTGCTAATACAGGGTTAAATCTAGTCTTTCCTGCTTCTTTTATAGATGAAACAAGATCATAACCTTCAGTTCTTAAATAATTAATATAATCTATAAGCACAATAGCATCATTTACTGCAATACCTACAAGTGCTATGAGACCCATAAAGGCGTAAAATCCAAATTCATTACCGGTTAAAATAAGTCCCCAAATTACACCAATAACTGCCATAGGAATCGTTGTCAAAACTATAAAGGGTTGTTTTATTGAATTAAATTGTATCGTTAAAATAAGGAAAACAAGAAATACAGCAAGGATCATACTTTGAAATAAATTCCCAAAATTCTGCTCAATGCCTTCAACGTCGCCTGCATACTTAATACTGACATTCTTCATTAAAGCATCCTCAGGATAAATGGCTTTGATTTGATCAATTATCTCATTCACATTAACGCCATTTCTAACATCTGCAGAAATCGTAATCAAACGTTCACCATTCTCTCTTGAGATATTAGAAATACCAGTTTCTTCAACTAAACTACTTACATTTTTTAATATGAGCATATTACTATAAGGCGTAGCTACATAAAGATTTTCGACTTCATTTATATTTTCTATAAAAGATTTGTCTTTTCTGATGTATACATCCACAAATTCATTACCACTTCTTATGGTTGTAGCTTTGACCCCAGTTAACTCTCCTCTAAGCTGGTTGCCAATTTGTAAAGCGGTTAACCCATAATTCAGCCCCATATTTTTATCTATATCGATTAATAATTGAGGTACACCTTGTGTTGCACTAGATTCAATGTTATAAACGCCATTCAGTTGTTTCAATGTCAGCATTAATTCATTAGCAAGGGTTTCATTGCTTCTTAGATCATCTCCAACAACTTTCAATTCAATAGGTTTGCCGACTGGTGGTCCTGCAACTATGGATTCTATTGTCATTTTCGCCCCAGGAATTTTTGAAATTGCCTGTTCAATTGATTCAACAACCTCAAACCCATTTTGATTATCAGTGTCAATTTCCACTGCAATTTTTGCAAAGTCTATTTCATTTCCTCCAATAGTTGTACTGAATTGTTTAATAGATGGAAGATCATATAACACTGTTTCAACTTTACTTACAACCTGATCAGTAGCATACAATGTGGTGCCACCTACTGTATCGATTTTAATAGTAGCAGAAGTTGGTTCTCCCTTTGGGAAAAAGGCAATTTTCAGCAAGCCAGTTGAAAAAGTGCCAAAACTAAAGATTAAAACCAAAATTCCCAAACTGAGTACCAATGAGGATCTCTTTTTCTTCGAAACAATCCATTGAAGCATTTTCGAGTAACCCAATGTTATCTTAGATTCTTCTAATCCGTTTTCGCCAACATAAATAAGTTTTAAAATCATTAGGGAAGTAAAGATTCCCATCATGACAAACATTAAGATAAAATTATCTGGGTTGTAAAAAGCATAACCACTTAAAAAGGCTACAACAATCACGGATACTATTTTATAAAAGGTACTGTTAATTTTTACTTTTTTCGATTTCTTCAAAATCTTGGAAGCCAAACTTGGTGTAATCACTATTGAGACAAATAACGAAACACTAATAGTGATCATAATGGTAATTGGAATGGTTGAAACAAAAGCCCCCAAAATACCAGGTAATATGGCTAAAGGAAAAAAGGCTGCTAAAGTGGTTAATGTTGAAGATGCAATGGGAAATCCAACTTGATTGGTGCCATACAAAGCAGCATCCATTGAATTAAATCCCTTTCTTCTTAAACGATCAATGTTTTCCATTACGATAATTGAATTATCAACCAATAAGCCTAACGCAACAATTAATCCAAGAACAGCAAAAGTATTGAATGTGATTCCAAATGCATTTAGAAGTCCTAATGTTCCAAGTAAACTTAAAGGAATTGTTATGGAAACAATTAAGGATTCTTTAATTCCGATGAATAAAAATAATACGATTATTACTACTATAAGTCCTGACCAAGCACTACTTTGGATTTTGCTTAAGTCATTTTCAACATTATCTTTCAATGCATTGGAAACTATAATATTTACATCCTCAGGATACAACTGTCCTCGACCATCATTAATTAGATTTTCAATTGCATCTGTTGTACTAATAACATCACTACCTACTTTTCTACTTATGGTTAAGAATATAGAAGGTTGGGATTCATCATTAATACCCCTTACATAAGTTCTGCTATAGGTTTTTATTGGTGCGACTGCATCATATACATCTGCAACATCTTCTACTGTAATTTCTGGTGTAATATTTGTTTTCTTGATGTCCTCAACGGATGTAAAGCGTTCATCCACTCTTAAATTGTAACGAACACCATTTAAGTCAAGCTCACCTATAGGGGTTGTGTAATTTTGAGCTGATAAAATGTTTCTTAAATCATTAAAACTGATTTTGTTTCTCATCATAGATAAATCTTTAATGACGACTTCAATTTCTCTTTCTACATCACCTGATAAAATGACAGAATCAACACCTGGAACGGATTGAATTTTATTGGCAACATCCTTTGCAATGTAAGTCAGTTCATCTTGGCTATAATCTCCTGTTACAGATAAATTCATTAGTGGAATCTCTGATGTTGAAAAAATAAATGCTTTAGGTGGAAAAACACCATCTGCAAAATAAAGTTCATCTAATGCATTATCAATTTCGATTTTCTTTAAGTTAATATCTACACCATCATTAAAAACAACAGTTACACTCGATAATCCAAAAATACTTTCTGAGGTAATATCACTTACTTCATCAAAATCTTTTATCTTATTTTCGATCTTCTCAGTTACAAGAAACTCAACATCTTCTGGATTTGCACCAGGAAATAAAGTCTGAATTGTCACTGATGGAAATACAATTTCAGGTAATGATTCTTTTGGTAGACTTAGTAATCCAACAAAGCCTACTGCTACAATAAGTAATATTACAAGAATTGACAATTGAAATTCTTTTATAAATTTACCAGAAATTTTTCCGAAGATATTAATTTTTAATTGCTTTTCATCTAAGTCCTTCATTCATAACCTCCAAACAATGCTCATATTTTTCAATAATGCTTACATCTAGTTTTTTATAATATAAAGCTCCACTTCCTGTAATATAAATTTCTTTATTTTTATAAGGTTCTACATAATCATTTAGTACTGTATTTGAGGGAACTGTTACTGATAAAAGGATGATATCAGGGTTAATTTCTTCAAATGTTTTTGCAAAATCTTCAATGGGAAGACCCTCACCAATATAATGACATTTATAACCTGTAACTTCCAAAAGTTTAACGAGCATTTTTAAGCCTAGAGTATGTTTTTCACCAGGAACTGTCATCGCAAGAATCCGTTTACCGCTTTTATTTATTTTTGTATCTATGGTGAATTTTTCAATAAAGGATTCAATGATATGACTTATTTGATGTTCTTTACCAATGGTGATTTCCCCAACTTCCCAAAGCCAACCTATTTTGGTTAGTGTTAATCTAAATAGCTTTAAAAATAACTTATCTAGACCATAAGAGTCTTCATATTGTCTTGAAAACATTTCACTTTCAGCAATTTGATCATTTAACAATAACTCAGTAAAGTAATCTGCACATTGTATATCATTCATTTGTTCAATTTTCATATCCCGATACTGATCAGACAATCCAATAAGATATGGCACTGAAACCTCAAATAATCTTGCTAACTCAATAATGGTATCAATACTCGGAGATCTTTGATTCTTCTCATAATTTGCGATTGTTGCTTGAGTTACTCCAATTAAATCTGCTAAGTCAATTTGACTCATATTTTTACTTTTTCTCAATTCCTTTAATCTTTTTCCAAATAACATAATTTCACCTCATTTTATACTTAACGGGTACACTTTTATTTAAACACATATCGTTATATTTATCAATATAAAAATAACAAAAAGTTATTTTATTTTCTAACTTTTAACATACACTTCATTTGTTCTTCATAAAAAGACGTTATACTGAAAGTGAAAATAGAGAATGCAAGGAGGAAGATATGAAAATAGGTATCGATATAGACGGCACCATAACAACACCATTTTATTGGTTGGATTTTTATAACCTACATTTAAACAAAAATGTAAAACCCAAAGATATAACAACATATGATCACCATATTCCTTTTGGTATAACCCTACAAGAATTTAAACGTTTCCGAGATGAAAATCTTTTTGAGATTCATAATTTAGCGGTACCAAGGAATGCATGTGAATTCTATATGAGAATGTTGTTTTTTGATAATCATGAGCTGTCACTTATTACTGCCAGAGAAAAAGAACTTGAAACTTTAACCAATAAATGGCTTATGAAATATAATCTTTACTTTCACCAAGTCTATCATCTTGGGCATACGGAAAAAGCGCATTTAGCACTACATCTTAATTTGGATGTTTTTATTGAAGACCGATTAGAGACTGCAATTGCTCTCATTCAATATCAAATTCCAGTCATATTATTTACAACACCTTATAATCAAGGGTATAAACATCCCCTACTGTTTAGAGTTAATTCATGGCAAGAGGTTTATCAAATCATAAAGACCTTTAAATCCAAAAGGCATATTTTTGAAAAAGTGCAACAAAATTAGAATCGCATAAGGCATTTAAAAGTAAAAAAAAGAAATTAATTCTAGGAATCAACTTCTTTTAAAAATTTTAGAACTTGTTGTTCTATGATTGGCTTTGAATATAAATACCCTTGAGCATAATCAATTTGCATTTGTGCCATAAGCTCTTCCATATGTACATCTTCAATGCCTTCTGCTACAACTTTCAAACCAATGGCATGGGCAAAATCTACAATACCATGTATCAAACGAAACACCTCTTGATCTTTTGTTGCCTGAACAATAATCAAACGGTCAATTTTAAGGTGTGTTAAACGAATATTCAAAAGGTGATGTAACGATGAATATCCTGTACCAAAGTCATCTAAGGACAATTTAATGCCTGAAGCTCTTAAAGCTTTTAATTTTGTATGAATTTTCTCATCAGATTCTAAGGCTACCGATTCTGTGATCTCTAAATTCAAATAAATAGCCGGAAAATCATACAGATCCAGTAAATTAAGTACTTCATCCACAAAGTTCTCAAGATGCAACTGAATCAATGAAATATTCACATTCATTTCATAAAAAACACCTGTCTCATCAAAAATTTCTCTACCAAATCGAATGGATTCTTCCATGACATAATAACCAAGACTGTTAATATATAAATTCTTTTCAGCAATAGGAATAAAAATATCTGGATAGACTGGACCTAAATCACTGGAATTCCATCTTAATAAGGCTTCAAAACCTTTTACTGATCTATTTTTAAAATCAATTAGGGGTTGATAACACACATAAATTTCATTGTTATCTAAAGCGCTTAATAACCTTGTTTCAATTTTAACACGTTCTACAAGTTCATCTCGCAATAGTTGATTGAAAATCATATACTGATTTTTAGATTTTCCCTTTGCTTCATACATGGCGATATCAGCATTAGAGAGTAAGTCTTCAAAACTTTTCCCATCTTCCGGAAACAAACAAATACCTATGGAACAAGTCACGGTAAACTCTAATGTATCATAACTGATAGGCTTTTGGATCATTTCTAACATTTCACGAGCAGCAGAATCAATGGTTAGATCTCCATCTGTTTTAATGAGTATGCCAAACTCATCGCCGCTTAAACGCGCACTAAACTGATTTCTGTCACAACAATTCTTGAATCGTTGACTCACTATTTTAAGAACAAAATCACCATAGTTATGTCCATAAGTATCATTGATGTATTTAAAGTTATCTAGATCTACATAAAATAAAGCAAAGTTTTCTTCTCTAGCAATTTTTTTCTTTACTTCTTGTTCAAAAATCAAACGATTGGGTAAACCTGTTAAATAATCATAATATGCCAAATTTGTTACTTTATCATATTGCTCCTGTAATTTCTGCTCTGATTTTTTTAATTCTTTTGATAAGTTATACAGCGCATCATTTTTATCATTAACATTGATAACCAAATGATTATAGCTATCTATTAGTGTATCAATTTCATCATTGGTTCTTTCTGTATAAGGTATTAACTTTTCGGAATCAACAGAAAGAGCCATGGTAGTTGTTAAAGCTTCTATTGGTTTGGTTATTCTTTTGGCAAAGAAATATGAAAAAATAACACCTACTAAAAAGGTACTTACTATAACAACAAAAGCCATTAGAACCATATTTTCAGTCGCCAAAATAATTTCACTGTGTGGTGAAAAAGACACAATTCTAATGTTCGTATCGGCTAATCCTCTTAAATAGTAAACTCCTTTTTTTGTTGATAATCGTCCAGAAATAATATCACTTGATATAAACTCAGGATCTCCAAGATCAATAACCTTATTTATATCAGAACCATTTGATATGGCAATGATATCTTTATCTTCATTCACAAGCATTATATAGCCACTATTTCCTACAATAGTAGAATTAATAATGTCTGGCAGCAAATTAAGATCAATATCTACACCTGCTACACAATCAACACCTTCAATTTCGATTGCCTTCGAAGCAGTAATAACCAACAAACCCGTCGCCTCATCATAATAAGGTGAGCTCCAATAAATAGAACTGGAACCGACTGCATGGGTATACCATTTTCTTTTTGTTGGGTCAAAATCACTACTTATAGCTTGATTGGGTTCCAAGACAAAAGAACTATCTTCATATGCTACATATGCATTCATAATATAGTTTTTTGAAGACACAACCAAATCAAGAATTTGACGAATATAAATGTCATCTCGAGAACGTTCTGCATATTCTTCTTCAATATAGTTAAGACTACTTAATGCATTATTAAAAACAACTTTCATATTATTTTGAAGTAAAACAACCGTGTTTAAAACATTATTGTTAAAACTTTGTTCCATTTCAGACTTAACAATTGAAGAGATTGCAATTTGAGACACGCCAAATACAACGATTAAAATGATAATTATTAAAATTTGTATTTTTCTATAGAGTGTCCATTTGAACTTCATCGTGCCTCCTTGCCTAATATATAAGTGTTTTGAATAAATATTTAAAAATAGTCTCTGATGTTACGCTCATCATAATTTCACTATTTTTTTCTTGAGTACTAAAATCATAAACATGATTTGAAACTGACAACTTCCATAAATGCATCGGATAAATCATAAACACTATTTCATCTTTAAAATCTTCACTCATGAGATAATGTATTCCAAAGTCATCTAAATAAACTTTATCTTTTGATACATCAGGCATTCCTGCACCACCATGATCTTTAAATACCATTTCTTTTAATACAATATGATTCTCACTGATTTCGTATGATTCTATTATTCTGTTTTTGGAAACAGAATGCTCATGCTCTAAAATTACAATTATTGGTTCTTGTATGATTTTATAATAAAAAGTTTGATCATTGCTATTCATTTCAAAAACAGGGATTTTAACACTAAAATTTATCAACAGAAGTATTAAAATACTACTCCAAAATATTTTTTTCTTCATAATATTTCCTAGCACCAGGATGAATTGGAATACTCATCCCTCTTAATGCAGTTTCCAAATCAATGTTATCAATATTGAGAGAATTATTGTTTAAATGTGAGATACTATTCCAAAAATTTTTCGTCATTTCATATACTAAATCATCGTCTAAAGATTCTGAAACCACTAATAGAGCTTCGGTTCCTAATGTTAATATATCTCTTTCAATATTTTTATATGTGCCTGCTGGTATCAAGGTTTTAACTAAATAAGGTTCTGAACGCACTAAGGCATCTATAATCTCATCATCCATAGGAACAATTTCAATCTCTACTTCACTTGCAATGTTTTGTATCGTACCTGTAGGTATACCTGCAGTCATAATAATAGCATCTAAATTTTCATTCACCATTGATAAATAAGCATTATCAACTTTATCTTCATCGATAATCAAATCACTTTCTGACATACCATAAGCATTGAGTAAATTAATCGCATCAAAATAGTTACCACTACCATAATCTCCAATATTTACACGTTTACCTTTTAGGTCAGCAATCGAACGAATGTTGGCATCTTTTCTAGCGACCACTTGTATAACTTCAGTATAAAGGCTAGCAATGCCATTGAGTTGTTCCACAGGTTCTTCGAACATCCCTCTTCCATTATAAGCCCAATAAGCCACATTACACTGAATAAGAGCCATATCAAATTCTGAAGTTTTTATCAAGTTACAATTCTGTACGGACGCACTTGTTGAATAAGCACTTATGATGAAGCCTAAGTTACTATCGGTTAACATTTCTGCTATACTACTGCCCAAAGGATAATATATACCGCCAGCTAAACCAGTAGCAAATTTTAAATTTTCGGTCTGATGACTACAGCTCACTAAAACTAGCGATAGGATCAAAACAAAATATATTTTTTTCATATTGGCCTCCTATGTTTCATTTACCCTATAGAAAAAGTTATACACAGGAACTATACACCTTTTGTTTACTATTTTATCATAAAATGTATAGTTTCATCCTACAATTATAGAAAAGTGTCCTAAGTATAACTTTTTTAAATTAATCAAAATACAATTTCTGAATCATGTTTTTTAATCCCGATTTTAAAGATGTCTTTTCATAGGCATATAATTTTCTAAATTTAGAGTCATCTACTAAATAACACAAATCGTGACCTAAACGATCTTTAACCTGTTGAATTGCCTTCTTGTAAGGCAAATTTAATTCCTTTAATACTTCAGTAATCGTGTCAATAACAGTAAGATTACTTACAAGACCTGGACCAGCAATGTTATATACCTCACCAATGCTTCCAGAGATTCTAACTTTTTCTATACATTTGCAAGCATCTTCTACAGTTTGCCAATTCCTATAGTACAAGCCATTACCATACAAAGGAATTTCAGTTTGATTTAACAAGGCTTTTAAAGAAGTTGGAATAAATTTTTCTTGGTTTTGATTAACGCCATATACATTTGTCAGTCTAACAATTTTACAAGGATAACGGTATGTGTTGATATAAGATTGCATTAATAACTCAGCACTTCCTTTTGAAGCGGCATAAGGATTACTTGGTTTTAAAGGCGCATCTTCCGTTTTTGGCACATCCTCAAGGCTTTTTGAGCTTCCATAAACTTCATCAGTGGATATCTGAAGGAAAAATTCATCCTCTGACCAAAATTTACGACTGATATCCATAAGATTTAGAACCCCTAGGACATTCGTTTCAAAAAAACTCACAGAAGAGTCTATACTCTTATCCACATGGGTTTCTGCAGCAAAATTAATGATGCCAACAATATTATGTTTCTTAAAGATATTTGTCATGAATTTTACATCACATATGTCTCCATGATAAAACACAACTTGATCATTATTTATGGATTTAATGTTTTTTAAATCTCCAGCATATGTTAACTTGTCAACAATAATAATTTGTTCTTCAATGTGATCCTTTATTTGATTGATATAGTGAGAACCAATAAAGCCAGCTCCTCCTGTAACTAAAATGCTATTCATAAAACTCTTTTATCCTTTCAATGATTTCATTTTGTATTTCAAAAGACAAATCATAATATATTGGTAATCTTAATAGTGTATCAGCCTGCTCCGTTATTTTCATGTTAAGTGTTTTATAGATTTTCCCCCTTTTAGAGAGGTGCAAGGGTTCATAGTGACTAAACGCCTCAATACCCTTTGATTTTAAGAAATCAATTAATTGAATTCTTTCTAAGTTGTTTTTACACTTGATAAAAAATAGGTGTCCATTATACTCGCAATACTCAGGTATAAGGTATGGTTCGAAAATCTTATAATAAGCATTATAGAGCTTTATTCTATGTTGATTCACTGTTGCTAATGCTTCAAATTGATGTGCCAAGATTTTTTTTCTAAAGGAATCCATTAAATATGCACCACCAATTCTTTGCCAAGTATAATTGTCAACCTCGTGATTTCTAAAAGCAACTTGATTGGTTCCATGGTGGACAATTTCATCAACATCCTGCTTAAAAGTCTTATTGTTGATGAGTAACAATCCTCCCTCTCCACAATGAATGTTCTTGGTTTCATGGAAACTGATACAACCAAAATCCCCGATAGTGCCAAGGGGTTTCTTCTTATATAAGGCACCAATACTTTGAGCTGCATCTTCAACCACATAAAAATCGTATTCTTCTGCCATTGTCATTAGAAGGTCCATGTCACAACACAAGCCCCCATAATGAACTGGAACGACCACTTTAGTTTTAGCTGTAATGGCTTTCTTGACTTCGTTTAAATCAATATTCATCGTTTCATCTACATCGACAAAAACAATCTTTACACCTAATCTTGCGAAAGCATTAGCCGTTGCAACAAAAGTAAATGATGGCATAATTACTTCATCATCAGGCTGAAGATTTAGAGCCATAGCTGCCACTTCTAGGGCAGCAGTGCAAGTATGAAGGAGAAAATAATCTTTATGATAAAGTTCAGCTATAAATTTATATAACTTTTCTTCATGGAGATTTTCCATCTCATAACTTAATTCAATTGGTCGATTAAACTTAATCAAATTCAAAAAAATCACCTCGAAATCTCAAATTTTCCTTTATGATATAGAAATGATAAACATTGCTAGACTAACAAAAAAGCTCGTTAAACGAGCTTTTTATCAAGAACCATCTTGTTTTGTAATCGGTGCATCTGTTGCTGGTGTATCACTAGCTCCACCATTTGCTTCCCATTCTAACCATGCACCATCATAAACTTTTACATTTTCAAAACCAGCTTCTCTCAATAATAACATTGTTTGAGTTGCTCTAAAAGAAGATTTGCAATATAAAATAAGTGTATCCTCTTTTTTAATGTCTTTTTCCATGTAAAATAAAGTAATATCTCTAGAAGACATAAAAGTACCATCTTTATAAAGATTGTTTGTATGTGGATATAAAATTGCACCTGGAATATTACCTTGATCATATTCAGCAACAGATCTTACATCTACAATTTTCACTTTTGAGTCTGGATCTTCAGTAATGGATTTAACCAGCTCAAAATCAGCAATCATGCTTGCATCGGCTTCACTAGCTGTATAAGTTACAGGTTCTAAAACCGTTGCATTTTTTGTGCCTTCAAATTTAGCTTCTGCCAATGCATTAAATCCACCATTTACGACTTTAACATCATTATGGCCATATAATTTCATTGTCCACCAAATTCTACTTGCACTAACACCGCTGTTATCATCATAAATATACACTTTTGTTGCATTAGATATTCCTGCATCACCTAAAACTCTTTCAACTTTAGCCTGTGGTGCAACAGTACTTGCAACAGGTTTATCTACAACTAAATCAGCTGGTGCCAAACAAATTGCACCTACAACATGACCAGCATCATATGCTTCTTGGCCACGTGCATCAATTACAACAACATCTTCATTTTTATAAATGTCTTTTAATGCTTCTGCTTCAATAATATTTTCACTATTATCGTAAGAAGTATTGCTACAACCTACAAGTGTCAATATCAACAATAAAACCAACAAAAGTACTCGACTTTTTCTAAATTTCATATAAACCTCCATAACTAATAGTGTGAGATTGTTAGTAGGTTTACCTTCATAACTATTATAAACGAATTTCTGATTATTTAAAATCAGAAATTCGTATATCTTATATTATTGTACAACTGGATATCCTTTGTTTGCCCAACCTGATGGTGCGTTGGCACTAGTACCCATACCACCATTCAATGAAACCGCATCAAATCCTAATAATCTTAGCGCAGCAACTGTTTGACCAGCAGTTTGTCCTGTGTAACAATAAACGACGATTGTTTTATCAGTTGGTAAAGTATCAAAACCTAATTGCATATCTTTTGCATAAGGTAATAATGCTGCACCTTCAATATGACCTGCTTTATAAGCATCTTCTCCACGAATGGATAAAATATAAATGGTTTCATCTTTATTATCTACAAAAGCTTTTAAATTATCTTCAGAAATTTTGTAGCTTTTAAATACAGTTTCACTTACATCTGCTAAACCTGCATAGTATGCATCCATAGCTGCTTGAATGTTAGGATCAATATCATTGCCTAAAGCTACAAGCTCTGTTGGTTCAGTTGTTAAAACCGCATCTACACCTTCAACTTTTGAAATTCCTAAATTGAAACCGAAGTTAACACTTCTTGCTGGAATACCAGCGATATTCAATGTAGCAACGGCTTGTCCAGCTGTTTGTCCAGTATAGCAGTAGATAAATACTTCTTTATCTGTTGGAATATTCATTAAGTTATCACTCATTGCTGTATTAAAGCCAATGTTTACAGCACCTTTAATGTGACCTTTAGCATAATCATCAGCTGAACGCATGTCAATAACAAACATATCTTCATTATTCATTACTTTTGTTACAAATTCATCTTGAGCAATTTTATAAATATGCTCAGGTAATTCAGCAAAATACTTTTCTACAGCTTTAGAAACTGGTGTTTCAGTTAAGAAACCTTTGTTGGTCCAACCAAATGGCGCATTCGCACCTACACCCATACCACCTTTTAAAGAAACTGCATCATAACCTAATACTCTTAAAGCCGCAACTGTTTGACCAGCTGTTTGACCTGAGTAACAGTATACCACAACTTTTTTATCTTTTGGTAATGTAGCAAAACCAGCAAACATATCAGTTCCGAAAGGAAGATTAGCCGCACCTTTGATATGAGATGCTTCGAAGTCTTTCGCACTTCTAATTGATAATAAGTAATAATCTTCATTTGCATCCATCATAGCTTTGAAGTTGTCTTCAGAAACAATGTTGCTCTTGAAGTTTTCATCAGCACTACCAAGGTTTGCATAGAATGTATCCATTGCAGCTTGTAATTCAGGATCAATGTCATTGCCAAGTGCAACAAGTTCAGTTGCTTCAGTTGTTAAAACAGCATCAACACCTTCAACTTTTGAAATACCTAAGTTGAAACCAAAGTTAACACTTCTCGCTGGGATGCCTGCAATGTTTAAAGTTGCAACAGCTTGACCAGCAGTTTGTCCAGTATAACAGTAGATGAAAACTGGTTTGTCAGTAGGAATGTTTTGTAAATTGTCACTCATGTTTGTACTGAAAGTTAAATTCACAGCACCTTTGATATGGCCATTTGCATAGTCATCAGCAGAACGCATGTCAATAATAAACATATCATCGCCATTCTTAACCATATCAACAAATTCTACTTGAGAAATCTTATAAATATGCTCTGGCATTTCTGCAAAGTATTTTGCAACAGCAGATTCTACAACGTTATCTTGCACTTCATCTACTACAGGTGTTTCATCTGTAGTATTATTAGTATTATTCTCAACAACATTGTTACCATCGTTCATTTGAAGACCAACATTGTTGTTCTCATCATTTGAACATGAAACAAAAGAGAATATTAAAACAAATACCAATAATAAACTAAGTATTCTTTTTTTCATAATAGCTCCTCCCGATATTTACTTACAGTGTGAGATTGTAAGTGACATTGTTTATTTTTTAACAACATCTTACTATTATTATAGCTTATGATAAAAAAGTTCGGTTATTCAATTTCCTTATGTACCATTGACTTTTTCGCTAGCCATACCTGAGAAAGCACTATTTTTTCTTAAGAAATTTCGGTAAAATATAAGAAAAAACAAGATTTCTAACTATAAAAGGATTACAAATTATGAAATTTGCCATTAGAAAAGCTCATTACAAATACGCTCTATTTGTTGTGATCTCCCTCTATTTTATTCTAAACTTTGTCACAATTATGACTTTCCCCTTTGTTCATTCTGATGAAACATGGTTAATGGGTTTGTCGAAAACTGCTTTAGAACACAAAAGCTTTCAGGTTTCAGAACCTTTCTTTGATCTCTATCCAAGAGCCATTCATGGTTTAAGAGTTGTATTCATAAGTCTTCAAAGTCTTTTCATTAGTGTTTTTGGATTTAAAATCTTCAGTGTCAGACTTTTATCACTTTTTTTTGGTACCTTTTCATTGGCTTTTATTGGTATGATCAGCAAGAAAATAACTAATTCCACTTTTAGTTTGGTTTTATCCAGTCTTTTCGCAGTAAATCTTCAGTTCATCATGCATACAAAAGTTGCACGTCAGGAAGCTATTATTGTTACACTGCTACTGATTTCCTTATATTTATATATCAAGGAAAAATCTACTCTATGGATTGGTATTCCTATAGGATTTGCCATTGGTGTTCATCCCAACAGCTTTGTTATTGCCATGGGTATGGGTTTGATCTTATTACATGATGCTTTTTCTAAAAAAAATATAAAACCATTGTTACAATATGTTTTAACCCTTACTGTTTTTGCAGCATTTTTTGTAACCTTTAGTTTTATTTTAAATTCAAATTTTATACATGATTATTTAGCATATGGTGAAACACAAGGGATAACGAACTTCCAATTCAATCGATTAGAAGGCTTCTACTATTTTTACTACAAAATTTACCACCGAATAGGCGGCACATATTTTCTCGTAAACAGCAAGTTGAATCTTCTAGCAATCCTTATTACTTTTGTCATCACAACGGGACAACTTGTTTTTTACAAACTGAAAAAAATAACCCCTTCAACTTATTTAGTCATGAATTATTTACTGTTTATCGGTATTAATCTTAGCCTTATGGTCATAGGACGTTATAACCAAACAAGTATTATTTTTATCATCGTCAGTGGTTTTTTATTAATAGGCTCTTTCGCCTATCAGTTTAATAAAATAGGAATATTATCTTTAATTGTCTTATTCACAATTCAAATTCCTATACTATTTGATACCATTGATCTGGAACAAAGTGAAAATTATCATAAACTTGAGCAGGCATTTGAGATTATTCCAAAAGATGCTGAAGTTTTAGGGAATCTTTCTTATCTGGAATTCTTGTCTTTAAATCATTTTCATGATTTCAGAAACCTGTGGCAATTAACAGGGGCAGAATCCCTTGAATATCTTAATACTCATAGCATAGAATATATTATTTGGCCTGAGGAAATGGAATACATACACAATATGAAAGTGTGGGAAATTCTTTATGGACCATTAGATTATTATAAGGTTTTCAAAGATTATTTGGACCAACAAGAACTCATTGCAACTTATGAAAACTCTACATATGGAATGAGAATTGCGAAGTACGTTGACACCTATCCTTGGACAATAAAAATATATAAAATAACAAAATAATTAGAAATAAAAATAAGAAATCATGATTTAGATATCATGGTTTCTTATTTTATGCTGCAATTTCTTTTTCATAGGTATTTAATTCACGATGTAAATAAAAAGCAAAAGTAGCTGTTAATAGTACCGTACAGATATCTGCAAAGGGCTGTGCAATTAATACACCATCTAAACCTAAAAACTGAGGCATAATTAAAATCGCTGGAATTAAAAAAATACCTTGTCTTGATAAAGATAGTAGTGCTGCTTGCTTTCCTTTTCCAAGAGCTTGAAACAAGGTTCCATACAACACTTGAAATCCAAACAAAGGAAAAAAGAACACCATAGCACGTAGTGCCTTTGTACCAATTTCAACCACTTCCTGATCTAAACTGAAAACCATAAGTATATTTTTTGCGAAAACCATAAACAATACTGTCGTTATGGTTGTAAAAATCGTTGCCCACCTCAATGAAGTTCTAATAGCCTCTTTCAATCGATTTATTTTTCTCGCACCATAATTAAAGCCTGCAATAGGTTGGAAACCTTGTGAGAAACCAAAGATTACCATAGCTCCTAAAGAGAAGACTCTCGCAGTGACACCTAGAGAAGCAATAGCGGCATCACCATAAGGCATCGCTGCTGTATTTAACATTCCCATTGAGACACTCATAAGAAACTGTCTTAAAAATGTTGGTAAACCTATTTTATATACTTCAGAATATGTTTTTTTATCATGTTTTATATGATGGATTGAAAGGTGTATGACACTCATTTTTCTAAAATAGAAGGATAAAAGGAGTCCCGTTGAAATTGCTTGGGCAATAATTGTAGCTAAAGATGCACCAACAACACCCATATCAAAGGTAAAAATGAAAATAGGATCCAGAATGATATTTAAAACAGCTCCTGTCAACAATGCCATCATCGAAAACTTAGCTGAACCTTCAGCTCTTAACATGTTATTCATGGTCATGTTTAAAATTGTAAATGTGCCACCTATGACAAGAACTTTCCCATAGTCCTTTGCAAATGGCAAAATAGTTTCTGTGGCACCATAAAGTTTCAAGACTGTACTGAGTGTCAAAAGTAAAATAGTTGTTACCCCCAAGGCAGACAAGAAACTAATTAACAGTGTTGTGGAAGCTACTTGATCTGCTTTTTTACCATTATTTTCTCCAAGCAATCTCGAAATAAAGGAGCCACTACCAATACCATACATGAGTCCAATGGCAGATAAAAGCATAAATAATGGATATACAACTGAAACTGCTCCTATGGCTTCTGTTCCTAATTTGGATACAAACAATGTATCCACCACATTATATATGGCAGTAATAACCATACCTACAATTGCTGGTATTGCAAGCTTTAATAATACTTTTGGGATTTTTTCTTCTCCCATCATTTTCGCTCTTTGCTCTCTATTCATGCCATCTCCTAAAGGGTCATTAAAAATATTATATTGTTGTCTCTTTCATCTGAAAATCCTTGATTCAGTTGACTGAGTGTTATAGTTGTTAATCTTGCTTTTATCTAGGTTCAATACACCTTTTTACAACTCATACTTCCATCAGATTATCTTCTGAAAAGCTAAAATTTCCTTTGATTTTAATCAAAACCTTTGGAGGCGATTCATAGAAAAAAAGTATTCGATCTCATCCCTTTTATTTGACAATTTCACTCTTAAAGAAGGGGAATATATTTTTCATAATCACCTTCTGCACTAAGTCACTCGTTTTCATTAAGTATGGTTTTTATGACTCATTCATAAAAATTGGCGTATAATCCCCTTTGTGATTAATGCTCATATAGATTGTAATGAAGGTTGTGCATCGTGTCAAATATTCTTTCATTGATGAGAAAAAAATTCTTTCATTGATGAACAAAAAAACACCCTTAATCGCGTGTTAATTCATTGAAGCAACTATTTCTTTTATCATGTTCTCATTAAGTGCCTTAAGATTTTCTAGACATGAATTTTTATTATTTCCAAGTATAAGCATGCGATGTCCTAATTTAATTGCTTCAGAAATATCATGGGTGATAAACACAATTGTCAAATCATAGGCTTGATTCAAATGTATAATTAAATCCTGTAACTTATTACGTATTTGATAATCCAAAGCGCTAAAAGGTTCGTCCATGAATATAATTTTGGATTGACACATTACACCTCTACCAATGGCTACGCGTTGTTTCATGCCTCCAGAGAGCATATGAGGATACAATTTTAATACCTCTTTTATTTCCAATTCCTCAGCAAGTTTTTCTGTTAAACTAAGATTTTCATTTCCCAATGTCATATTTTCCATTGCTGTTAACCAAGGCAATAATTGAGTGGTTTCTTGAAAAACAACAGGTAAGGGGACTTTTTTTTCGAAAATAATAGGATCATAGTGAATCTCACCATAATCATAAGTTTCCAATTGCGCTAGAATTCTTAACAAAGTTGACTTACCAACACCTGAAGGACCAAAAATCGTGAGAATTTCACCTTCTCTTACATCAAAATTCAATTGATTTATAACTTGTTTGTCTTCAAAACTTTTACATAAATTTTTGATTTCGACTAAACTGCCCATTTCTTTATGGTTCTCCTTTCAATAGCATCAAAAACAAAGGATTCTATTAAAATGCTGCAAAACATAATGACCAAAATACCAGCCAGTAGGCCTGCTGTATCCATATATACTCTTCTTTCAAAAATAAACCAACCTAATCCTGAGTGATTACCCATTACACTGTAGATCATTTCAGCACTAATAAAAGCTCGCCAAGCTCTATGCCATCCAATGCGAAGTCCAGTCACAATCCCTGGCAAGCATCCTGGCAAATACACTTTAGTGACTTTTTTTAAAAATGATAGCTTATAGGCTTTAATGACTTCTTTGTATTCTCGATGTATTTTTTCATACTCCATGTGAACGTTAATAAACATTGGCCACAAGGCTGCATGAATCATAATAACCATGACAGCCTCATTGGAAATTCCAAACCATAATACCACCAGAGGCAATAAGGCAACTCCAGGGATCGGATGAAGCAATTTCGTCCATAAATCAATCCAATCACGCCAAATTTTATAACGTGAACTTAAAAACACAAAGAGGATCATAATTAAGAAAGATAAACCTAGTCCCTTTGTAATCATCCAAAGACTATAGGTTGTACCTTGAAAAAGATCCAGTCTGTGTTTATAAAAACTTTCAATGACTTGAAATATTGACGGCATTAATGCCACTGGATAAATCTCCAATTGTACAATCAGTTCCCATATAAGACCAAATAGCACCATAAAAACAATCTTATTTTTGTTTACCATGTAAGACTTTCGCTTTCATATTTTTCGTCGATATAATCGTTTCGATACATGAAATCAATAAAGGTTTCCAACCCTTTGATTTCTTTTGTATAAACAATACCTTCATCATATAAATATGATTTTAAGGTATCTTCATCATACTCATAAAATGGCATCAGCAAAGCAACTGTTTCATCATGGTTTTCATTCATGAAGACAATGGTTTCTTCTAATGCCTTTTTAAACACTGAAAAGTTTTCTGTGTCATGAAATTTATCCGTTGCTACTCCTACAATAAATGTGAACGGTTCTCCCATACATGTATCACCATCAATAATTTTATACATACCAGCCTTCTCTTCTTCAAATAAGTATGGCGGTGAAGTATAATGCATCTGAATGTCTCGTTTAGCAAACAAAGCTTGCATACCATCAGGATGTTTCATGGTAACAAGTTGTTGATCGAAATATTTTGCATCACCATAGACACGTTCTGCAGCCATTGCAAGTAATATATGTTGTATACTCCCAGGTTGTGGTAAAGCAATTCTAACCTCTGAAGCAATCTGATCAAAATCCACTGGTTCTGAACTCATCAATGCCAAAGGCGATTCAGACAAACCTGTGAAAATTTTCCAATTTACATCATGGTTATATCCAATTATAAAAGGTGGAATACCTAAGAAACCAATATCCAATTGCTCTGCCAACAATGCTTCTCTAATGGCAGTGGTATTGGCCATGGTTTTCCAAACAACTTCTTCATCCACTAAAGCTTCCAAAGTACCTCTTGCCTTCATGACCTGAATAGGTGCATAAGCCAATCCATACTGCTCTGCAACGGTGATGGTATTTTGCTCCTTTTCACAACCAAATAAAAGGACCGTCATTAATATCAAAATCCACTTTTTCATCTGTAATATCTCTTTCCTTTCAAAATCAAGTTTATATCTTCTGATAAAATTTTCATTGCTTCATAAACAAAAGCGATTCTATTTTTTATTTCTTCTTCATTTTCTCCATAAACAATAAAATGACCTGCACGAGCAGAAGCATTCTCTGTATTTAAAATCACATCACCTATTTTATAATTATATTCAGCAGACAAAACAAAAGGAATTTTTAAAATTTCTTCAATTGGAGTCATTGCCGTGATTTTCCCTGGTCTACAGAAAAACAATTGAGTTGAGACACATTTACTTTCTTCATATTGATATTTAATTTTTTCTGTCTTAAATCCCAAGGCGCTATCTATAACTTTTTTTAACACATCAACACCTGTAAGCCAAGGTATACTCACATCTTCATAAGCTCCACCAAGGCGACATGCGATTTCATTAACCTTCACGCCTTCAGAACCAACTAAATACTGAAAATAAATTGGACCGTTATGAATTTCAAAAGCTTTACAGATGTTACAAGTCATCTCAAAGAAATCTTTTCTATATTGGTTTAAATGAATCGATGGATATTCATGGGAAAGACATACACCAATATGCTCATCTGATGGAAAAGTTACACGATCTGTTATGGTAAAAATATGCACTGTATCATCTTCTACCCAACCTGAGACTGTGACTTCTTTATTTTCATAGAAAGTTTCCAACAAAATTTCATCGGCTCTTGAATATTTCATTACTTGACCAAACAATTCTCTTACTTCTTTTTTAGTCTTTACCTTATAAATACCTCTTTGACCTTGAGAATCAACAGGTTTCATGACCGCTGGAAAGGGAAAATCATCTAGTAAGTTTTCTTGGTAATTTTCTTTAAGCAGCAAATATTTTACGGTCGGGATATCATGCTCAGTAAAACATTTTTTCATAAAGGATTTATTTGTAACTTTTAAAGCCGTTTCTTCGGAGATCAAACATGGTAAATCCAAAGCATTTGCAACTTGACTAACTGTAAGAACCGGTTGATCTGTTCCCGTTGTAAAGACCCCATCTATATCCATATTTTTACATGAATTATAGATTGCATCAAAGGAAAAGACATCAGCTAAAATACTGATATCTCCTATGACTTTCCCCGGTGAATCCAAACGATAATCTGCGACAAAGGCTTTATAACCCAATGATTTTATTTTCTTGATACCATTAATCTGACAAGGTCCCGCACCGAGTATTAATATATTCTTCATAAGTTCCTCTATAATTTTCTTTTTTCTTCAAAAAATTCATGCCTTTCAAGCCATAATAAAAATACAATTTCATAAAAAGCATAACCAGCTTTTTTATACTATAGCCAGACTGGCCATATGGTCTTTTTATACTTTCGTAAGGAATATTAGCTACATTTCTAGCATATGGCAACAACATAGCACTGATATAAACAAAATCATATTCCGCTTGTATTTTCTGTCCTAAATTTGAAGAAAACATTCTGAAACTACTAACCTTTAACCCCTTTAAATTTCTATAGTGTAACTTAAAAAACAAACCTGTCAGTTTCGATCCAATATGTCTATAACCCTTATGTTGATGCACAGGTACACTATAAACCAAATCGTAACCTTCATCTATTTTTACCTTCATTTCAAAAATAAGATGAACAGGATGTTGAAGGTCATCATCCATAGTGACAATATGCGATTGACTCGCTGCTTTTATACCTAAATATAGGGCATATTGTTGACCTTGGTTTTTTTCAAGGTGTATGACCTTTACTCTTAAATCTTCTTCAACAATTTCTTTTAATATCGTTAAACTTTTATCCAAACTTCCATCATCTATAAATATTATTTCATCTTTTTCTTTCAGAATTGAGCTTAATTCTTGATACAAAATTCTCAAAGAAGTTTCACTGTTATAAACAGGTATGATAATTGAATAGCTCATATACACTCCATAGACTTTTTATTCATAAGCCCTTATAATAAAATCAGGTGGTGAATTATGAATAAATTAGATTGTTTTGGTGACATTTGTCCAGTACCATTAATTAAATTACAAAAAAAACTTAAAGAACTTGCTGTAGGTGAATCCATTATGATTGTTGTGGACCATAGTTGTGTTGTAGAAGCCATTAGTGATTACTATGATCATTCAAACTGCACCATAGAAGTTGACGAAGTCCTCAATGGTGTATGGGAAATTATTGTCACTAAAAATAAATAAGACTCTTAACAAAATTCACTCGTACCACTTTTAATAAAATAATCTATAATCGTATTTAAAGCCTCTGCACTTGTAGAGTCTTTTTTATGTGCCAAATACATATTCAAATCCAAATTGAAGTTCTCAATTTCAATGGTCTTAAATTCTTTTTCATATAATTCTTTTTTGATGGACATATAAGGTAAAAAACTTAAACCGTAATCATTGGTAATTGTTGATTTAGCTGCACCAATGGAATCTACTTCAAATAAAATATTTAAGTCCTCTATATGAAGATTTACTTCCTTTAATTTTTTCCTTAGGAAATTATTAATTGGGAAGGAGTCATCTAATATAACCAGATCATATTTCAGCAAGTCTTCAACTCTTATGACATCTGGAATATTACTTCTGGTGCAAGCTGCCAAAACGATTTTCTCCTTGCCTATATAATTATAAGCGATTTGAGGATCATAAGGTTCTTCACTTACAAACCCAAGATCAGTTACTTCATTCAACAAATCTAAAAATGTTTCATCACTGCATTTGGAATGTAGCTCAAATTTATAACAAGGAAATTTTTTCTTGATCTTATACATAATGCAAGGTAATGAGTAATTGATGAATGATGGATAACCATTAATACGCACATTTTCCAATTGTGCCTTTCTGGACTCCAATTCATCTACCATTTTTTTGTGAATGCGATTCATCGTACCTGAATATTTATATACTACCTTTCCCATTTCGGTTGGATAGACTCCTTTATTGCTTCTGTTTAACAACTGATAACCTAACTCACTTTCAAGTTTCTGAATAATCTGGCTAAGAGCGGATTGAGAAATATGGCTGTTCTGTGCTACTTTTGAAATACTCTGGGATTCAACGATCTCTTTAAAATATTTTAATGTACTAATATTCACAGGTGCCTCCTTAAATAGTTAAATAACTAATTTCATTATATATGTATAGTATAACATTTTTGCTATAAGTTTTTCTAATATTGCTTTTGGTTTATAGTTAATTATTTATCAATATTAAGTGTTATGATGTAAATGTGAGATTGTTAAGTTAGTATCAATTAATATCATAAGGGAGTGATCAAATGGCAGAACAAAGTTCACTTGCTAGTAGACGTTCATCGTCATCAGCAAGTCGTCGTAAGCCTAAAAAGAATCAAATTCCTATTGGAGTCGCTTTAGTCATCATTATTGTTGCTATCGGAATTTATCTAGGTACTAAAAGTGGTCAATTAGCACTTTATTGGACATTAGGTATCTCCTTCGGTGTGATTCTACAAAAAGGAAGATTCTGTTTTACAGCTTCTATGCGTGATCCTTATTTAACAGGTGGAACCTCTTTAACAAGAGCAGTTTTAATTGCATTTGCAATAGCTACTATCGGTTTCGCTGCAATTAAATATGGTTATCAAAGTATGGGATTACCGATGCCAGGTATGAGTTATGTAGCACCAGTCAGTTTAGGTACTGTCTTCGGCGCTTTCATCTTCGGTATAGGTATGGTTATTGCAGGTGGTTGCGCTTCTGGTACATTAATGCGTGTAGGCGAAGGTTTCCATATGCAAATCTTATCACTTCTATTCTTCATTATTGGTTCTCTATGGGGAGCACATGATTTTGGATGGTGGAAGTTAAATGTAATTTCAAAAGGTAAAGAAGTTTTCTTACCAGATGTCTTTGGCTGGGCAGGTGCATTATTCGTTCAATTAACGATTATTGTACTGTTGTATATCGCAGCTGAAAAGTATGAAGAAAAAAGAAAAGCTCAATAAAAATTTGGAGGTTAATTATGAACGAAGTAATTTTAGATTGTTTAGGTGAAGCATGTCCAGTGCCATTAGTAAAAGCACAAAATAAAATCGCAGAAATGAATATTGGTGATATTCTTATTGTACAGATCGACCATAGCTGTGCTATGAAAAATCTTCCAGAATGGGCAAGAAAAGACGGACACAACGTTGAAGTTGAAGAAGTAGATGATGGTGAGTGGGAAGTAATTATTGAGAAACTTAAATAACCCACTTCTTTGAAGGAGGTATCCGTTTTGGAAAACAAAGCAGAAAAAAAAGTCAAATTTTTTGATCGTGTCAAAAATAATGACTACTACATAAAATGGATTAAAAGCCCATTTACCTACGTAGCTGCAGCTGTTTTGCTTGCAATCTTTCAGATTGTAACCTTAGCTGCAACTGGTAATCCATGGGGTGTTTCAGGGGTATTTGCATACTGGGGAGCTTGGATCTATGAAGCTGTTGGTGGTACAGTAGATAAATGGTTCTACTTTGCAAGTCCAGGCGCTCAAGCAACTTTAGATGCTGGTTTTATGGAACATGCAGGTACTTGGAGAAACATTGGTATCATCTTTGGTGCACTTGCAGCAACATTTTTAGCTTCTGGTTTTAAAATCAAGAAAATCAAAAGTAAAAAACAAATTGTTGCAGCCATTATAGGTGGTTTGATGATGGGTTATGGTGCTCGTATCGCTGCAGGATGTAATATTGGTGCATTATTCAGTGGTATTGCTTCATTATCGTTGTCAGGTTGGGTATTTGCTGTTGCAATGTTCTTCGGAGCTGTTGTAGGCAGTAAATTATTAGTGAAATTCTTTATGTAAGGAGTTAATTTTGGCTAGAGAAAAACAAGTAGAACATTATGACGTAGTCATTATTGGTGGTGGTCCTGGTGGACTAAGTGCTGCAATTTACACAGGTCGTGCACGTTTAAAGACCATACTAATTGAAAAAGCATTAATCGGTGGTTTAGCTACTTATACAAATGAAATTGCTAACTACCCTGGTTTCCCAGAAGAACCTAAAGGTGAACATATTACAAACTTAATGAAAAAACAAGCTCAAAACATGGGCGTTGATTTTAAATTAACAGCAGTTAAATCAGTTGATTTAACTGGAGAAGAAAAAATAGTTGAAACATTTAGAAACAAATACATTGCAAAAACTGTTATCATCGCTACTGGTGGTCGTCCGAGAGTAACTGGCGGATTAAACGAAGAAAACTTCTTGTTTGATAAAGGTATCTCATTCTGTGCTACATGTGACGCTGCAGCAAATACAGATAAACACGTTGTTGTTATCGGCTCAGGAGATGCTGCAATCGAAGAAGGCATGTTCTTGACTAAGTTTGCTTCTAAAGTAACTGTTTCTGTTATGCATGATGAAGGTATCATGGATTGTAATGAAATTGCAAAAGCTGCTGCACTTTCAAATCCTAAAATGGAATTCGTTTGGAATTCTGTTGTACATGGTTTTGAAGGTGAAGAGCATTTAGAGCGTGTCATCTTAAAAAATGTGAAAACAGATGAATTAATTCCAGTTTCATGTGATAACTGTTTTGAATTTATTGGCTATATTCCTAATACAGAATTATTTGAAGGTCAAATTAAATTGACAAACAGAGGTTATATCCCAGTAAATGAAAAGAAAGAAACTAACATTCCTGGCGTATTTGCTGTAGGTGATGTTACAGATAAATGGTTAAGACAAGTTGCTACTGCAGTTGGTGATGGTGCTATTGCTGGTACTGCTGCTGAAAAACATATTGCAGAAGAAGAAATCTTCCATGAGAAAATTATGCAAAAGGATAAAGTTGGCATGATTTATTTATACAATGCCATTGATGCAGATTCTCGTGCTTTCTTATCTGAAATTGAAACCATAGAAAATAGCTTCAATAAAGCCTTGGTTGTAAACCGTGTAGACATTTATAAATCAACTGGTATTGCTGAAAAATTAAATGTTTCAACTTTCCCTTCAATTGTTATTACTAAAGATGGTAAAGTTGCAGAAACAATTATGGATTTATCATCGGATTCAATCCGTAATGCAATCAACAAATTATCATAGCCCTATCTTAATTGACATATCCACATATGTCTACAACTAAGGAGAACAATCATAATGATTGTTCTTTTTTTTGTAATGTAACAATTAACATATGGAAATATGCTATAATGAGATAGCTATTAAACAAAGGAGTATAACATGTCAGTAGAATTAATTCATGTTTATCGCGGTCATCTCATTGAGAGTATACATCGTGGTGATATTGTTGCAGTAGACAGTCAAGGTGAAATACGATTTTCATATGGTGATCCCTATAAGCGTACATTTTGGCGTTCTGCAGCAAAACCATTTCAAATTATCCCTTTTATAGAAGCTGGAGGTTTGAAGACCTTTAAAATTACCAATGAAGAACTAGCATTAATGATTTCATCCCACGGAGGAGAGAAAAAACACACCTCCACCCTGGAGATTCTTTTAGGAAAAATGGGTTTTAATCAAGACAATTTAGATTGTGGTATTTCAGAACCTATGTATGGTCCCTATAAAAATTTCATGTTAAAAGAGCAGATACCTTTTAGTCCTTTAAACAATCCTTGTTCTGGTAAGCATACAGGCATGTTAGGCTATGGTACATTAAAAAATATGCGCTTAGACAATTACATCGATAAAAGTCATCCAATACAGCTAAAAATGCTTGAGACAGTCTCGCTCTACACCCATATGAAAATGGATGAAATTGATGTTGCCATCGATGGCTGTGGTGTTCCTGTCTTTGGTATGCCGATTTACAATATGGCCAGAGCATATGCTCATTTGACCACAAAAGGTCCTGCTATAAAAAAAATTCAAACTGCAATGACACAAGCCCCTTTCTTTGTTGCAGGTTCTCAAAGATTGGATACGATTCTCATGGAAGAAACACATGGTCGTATTCTGGCAAAACTTGGTGCTGAATCTGTCTATTGTCTCTCTTTACTAGAGCATCAAATTGGTATAGCCGTTAAAATTGAAGATGGTAGCTACAGAGCACTGGACCGATTGATTCCAGACTTATTATTAAAACATCATTATATATCCATTGAGGAACATAATTTTATTTCAAAACGTTTAAAAACAGATATTTTAAATCATCGGAAAGAAATTGTGGGAAAATTACAGTCTACTTTATAATTAGACTGTTTTTTTTGGGGTAAATAACATGCATTAGAGGAGAAAATAATGAAAAATAAACTTAGTCCAATATTTATTACATCTTTGACATTATATATTTGCTTTAACATTATTGTTTTGGCATTATTTCACTTTTTATGGCTCAACCCTATTAACAACATTTTTCAAACCCAATACAATATTATCATTCACAATACTTTATCCAATGAAAAACTTAATTTTCAAAATCAAATCAATGACATAGAAAAACAATCGAATGCTTTTAGAGAAAACTTGGAGCATTTAAATGTTTACGAGAAAACATCAGATTATGTCATTAACGGGTTATTGTTACAACAAATCAAATCCAATAGCACCATTAACGATATTGCACTGATCATAACCAACGAAAATATAAACTCTACTATTGCTATAGACAATATTGACTACAAGGTTTCAAATACGAGTTATGGAGACAGACTCCCTTATTTACAGGACAATAACCAATGGATAAATGGTTGGACATCATATTATGAAATACAGGAAAAGCTAGTGATTTCGTACATTCTTAATGTTGAATTGTTTGGTACGAAAGGTGTATTAATCACTACTATAGATTTAGATGTTTTTCAAAACATTGAGAATGCTGATCATTTTGACGGCATCTTTTGGCTTATTGATGAAGAGAACCATACCATCTTCTCCCCTGCACTTTCTTTAGAAAACACATTCACTACAAATGTACAAATAAAACCGTCACAAGGAAAAACATATACGAATACAAGAATTGATAATGATCTTTACAGAAATTACACTCAAACTCTGCCATTTGAGTGGCAATTGATTTATACAATCAAAGAAAAAACATTATTAAATGACATAGAAAATTTTCATCGCCTGGGCACAATTTCAATTATTTCCATTTCCACCCTAATTGTGATAATTTTTCAATATTTCTATATGAAGCATGAAAAGAAACTCAACCTTATTCATAAAAATATCACATATTTGCAACAAAGTTTCGAGATTGAGCCATTAGCATTTACAGGTTCAGGACCAGTTGTAAAACTATCTAATGCCATTGATAGACTCCAACATAGCTTGAATAACAAAATACACCATCTAGAGACATTGGCCTATCTAGATCAAGAGACAAAACTAGAGAATTGGGAGTATTTAAAAAATGAATTTGATTATCTAGTCAGTAATCAAAATGGAATCTTATACCTCATCGATATAGATGAATACAGTCATATAACAAGATTAATTGGTAAAAACAACACTTCTAATTACTTAAAATTCTTTTCTAGGCACTTAGCGCAATTGGAAACAGAAAATCTCAAACTTTATCATCTTGAACATGATGTTTTTGCCTTTTTACAACTTGCAGAGCATTTTGAAAATGTAACAGAGTTCGCAAAAAGCCTTCAAGAGCATATTCAATTGTTTGTATATTCAAATGATTCTAGATTTTCAGCTACATGTTCTATTGGTATTGCCAAATATCCTGAAGATGCAAATAATATTACTGCTCTTAAAGCGTGTGCTGAGGCGGCATTATTCGATGCAAAAGAAGATGGCTTTGGTTTAATTAAAATCTATTCGCGTTTCCTAATGAACAAAACGGATCAAATTGAGCTTTTAAAGAAGGAGATTCAAGAAGGTATCTTAAATCAAGAGTTTACAGTTTACTATCAACCCATTATTAATGGAGAAAATAAACATATAGCCTTTGAAGCCTTATTAAGATGGAATCATCCCTTGAAAGGTCCATTATTGCCAAATAGTTTTTTAAATTGCGCAATTAAATGGGGATATATCAACGAAATCGGAGAACAAATATTTGAGAAAATAGCTCGAGATGTTTTAAAGTTCATAAAACATGGATACACGCCAGATTTCATCAGCTTAAATTTATCAACAAGAGAAATATTATCACCTTTGCTCATCAGTAGAATGCTCTCAATCATTAGAGAACACAATCTGCCTAAAAGAAGCATTGCTATAGAAATTAAAGAATCCTCTTTAAAATACGATAGAGAAAAATCACTAAAGAAACTTCACGCCTTACACGTTGCAGGAATACAAATTATATTAGATGATTTTGCTAGTGAAGAAGGTCAATTTAAAAACATTCATGATTTACCTATTGATTATATTAAAATTAATGCCATGACTTTAACACAAAGTAATCAGTCAAAAAGAATTACGCATGCAATGATCACCATGCTCCATGAGCTTAACATTAAAATTATTGGAAAATCTGTTTCCAATGTAGAACAACTTGATAAGTTTAAATTAGTGGGTGTTGATGGTTTCCAAGGTAATGGTATTCATTCGGCACAACCAATTGAGGTTCTTATCGAAACACTGGTTCCATAAGAAAATAACCCTTTAAAATAAATTATTTTAAAGGGTTATTTTATATTTTCTTAACGAATTCTGACTTTAAACTCATAGCGCCAATACCGTCAATTTTACAATCAATATCATGGTCACCTTCGACCAATTTAATATTTTTAACTTTGGTACCACGTTTTACAACAGCAGATGATCCTTTTACTTTAAGATCTTTAATGACTGTTACACTATCACCATCATTAAGAATATTCCCATTAGAATCCTTAATCACTTTTTCTGTTTCCTTTGTTTCAAGGGAAAATTCATGTCCACATTCAGGACAAATAATTAAATTGCCATCTTCATATGTGTATTGGGATTGGCATTTCGGACAACTTGGTAAACTCATATAAACCTCCTTCTTTCCAATAATACTTATCTATTATATCAAGCTGAAATATATTTTCAAGTTTTGAAACAATAAACTTTTATGATCTACTAATAATACTTAGAATTTTAACAATAAAAAAAGGCTTAATAGCCTCTTGTTAATCTGATAAACGATAGCATGACTGACAACAATAACGTAATGGGTAAAAATGCAATCAAAGATTCTACACCAAACCAATAAGTAAACAATAACAATGATCCAATTAAAGCAATAAATTTAGGCATCATATCCCAAAACCAGGAAAAATATATTTTATATCTCCAATCCTTACTGTGGATTTGTCTTAACTCATCAATATCTTCTTTAGTGAAATGTTTTAGGTCTTTCATTTTTATCTTCATATTCTCGAGTTCATAACTTCTTTCACTGCGAGTTTTCTGACCATGAAGCTCTATGACTAATTCATTGAGCTCTTCAGCATTCAAATAGGTTCTTTTATTCTTTTTTTTACGTCTATTAATCATATCGTCTCCAGTAGCCTAAATTATTAGAATTTTCGTAAAACACCAAAACTATTGTATCACAATAATTCACTTCAAAAGGAAATATGAAAAAAAAATCATATTTAAAGTCTTAAGTCTCTTTTGGGGTATAAAATAAAGGTTAATCCAAATCCTACAAAAATAATCACAATTGAAAGCATTATATATTTACCTTCCAAAGTATTGTTCACTAGAATTTTATTGGCTTCAAAATATTTAAAAGGCGTTATATATTTCAAAAAATCCAATTTGCTATTCAAGGCAGTAATAACATTTAAGACGTATAAAACCATTAGCAAAGATGCTGAAATTTTACCTGAGCTTTTATAACGTTTAAGAAAACTCGCTAAAAACATGCCCATGCTTAGAAAAATCATTTGTAATATCCATATTCCAATAAATAACTTCCATAAAAATGAAAAGAAATCTTGAGACAGATTATATCGCCATAATGTAACAATAATACTGGAAACCGTAATAAGATTTAATCCTGTATTCAAAATTACAGCTGCCCATAGCTTACTCCATATCACTTGTACTCTAGAAACTGGCAAGGTGAGAAAAAATTCCACCGTTTTATCTCTTTCTTCTTTTGAGATAATACCGCTACCCATTAACACACCATAAACACCTAGCATGACACTAAAATAGAAACTCGCTAAACTGATAAAACCTGAAGGTGTAGTTAAATTTGCATTTTCCATAGAAAATGCCTTTAACATCGCTTCTGGCATTGAGCTTAGCACGTCTGCCATCTCAGGATTACTATCATAAGCAGAATATTCTGTTGTCATCATCACAACCAGTACAATCATTGCAATAGACCAAATCAACAATCCCTTCAGATTACTTTTTAATTCTCGTTTTAAAATATGCATGAAGGCCTCCTACAACGCATAAATATCACGTTTTAAATATAACAACACCGTTGTTATGCTACCAATAATAATCATGCCAAAACTGATTAGGACTACTTTCCCATCATAGGCACTATGGACCAAAATATAAGCAGGATCGAAATGATAGAAAGGTGTAAGATATCCTAATAACTTTCCATCAAGAATTGCTCTAACGGCATTCATAATATAAGTACCAAATGCAAGTCCAAGGGAGAATGATAAAACATTCCTTATACGTCTTAAAATCACTGAAACCGTTAGTCCAATGGTCAAAAATGTTAACTCAAAGAAGAAAGCACTTGAAAGCAATATTAAAATGGGTTTCATTTCATAGGGATTACCGTTGTTAAAAACTTTAATAGAAACGATTAAACCTATGGATGAAATCACCAGAGTTATAAAAAGACTAATAATTGCAGATGAAACCTTTGCGAATAAGATTTTGCCTCTGCTTACAGGCTTGGACATCAAATAATCTGCTGTGAATTCTCTCTCTTCTACTGAAAGAATGCCAAAACCATATTGGCTGGCTTGAATAGCAAACATAAGTTGTAAAAAAGCAAAACAAAATACTAAATAACCTAACACGGATGATAAGGGTAATGCCGTTGACATCCCAAAGGCTTTCAACATCTCTTCAGGATAGTTTTCCATTATTTTTTCCATAAGGGCAGCATCTTCACCAAAATTGGGATACAATGCAAAAAACATCACAATCAATAATACATTAGATATTGACCATAGACTCATAGATTTCAATTGCCCTTTAAACTCATATTTAAATATATTAAACATAGTTTCCCCCATTATTTGTAGTAGTGCATGAATATTTCTTCCAAAGTCGGTTGTTCAATAATCACATCTTTTAAATTCAATTGACTAATTAATTGAGTCAATTGATTGATATCCCCTTTATAGAAACCTCTTAATTCATTGTTTTCCAAGATTAGACGCGTTAAACCTTGTAAATTAAACTGGTCTAATTTCAAGTCTTTCCCTTTTATAAAGATTTTCTTATAATTGTCTTCTCGCAAGGTTTTTATATCTTCTGTCTTAATGATACTGCCATCTTTTATGATTGCTACACGATTACATAATTCTTGAACTTCTGATAAGATATGAGATGAAAAAAAGACAGTTGCACCATTTCTATGTTCTTCTTTAATGATGTCGAAAAACTTTTGTTGCATCAATGGATCTAATCCACTTGTTGGTTCATCTAGTACAATCAGTTTAGGTGAATGCAGTAACCCCTGAACAATACCAACTTTCTTTTTATTGCCATAAGATAAGTCTTCTATTCTTCTTGAAGTATCCAATTCCATAATTTCCACAAGTTCATTCATTCTTTTCTTAGTGTCCTTTTTATAGAAACCAGCGGTGTAATGAAGTAAATCCTTGACCTTCATTTTATCATAATAAAAAACTTCACTTGGCAAATAACCAATTTCCTGTCTCAGTTGAGGTCCATTTGAAATGATATCTTTCCCAAAGATCTTTGCTTCACCAGAAGTAGGAAATATCAATCCCATTAAAGTTCTTATTGTCGTTGATTTTCCAGCACCATTGGGTCCAATGAAACCAAATATTTCTCCTTCTTGCACTTGTAAAGATACGTTTTCTATACCCTTGGCTTTTCCATAAAATTTAGTCAGTTGATTGGTCTCAATAATAAACATAAATGCTCCTTAATCACAAAGTATTTGAACAATCCCATTAATTTTTTCTTGTACTGAAATTGTATCGCTTAACAATTCATCGCCACCATAGATTACCAACGCAAAAGGTGTATTCAGCTGTCTTGATAATATGCTTTGGTAATTTGAATATATGTCCTTATAATATAGCTCATTTTCATAGCCTTGTGTGAAAAGTAAAACCCCTGATTTCAAATGATTTATTTTACTCTTACCTTGAAGATCTGTCATGCTATAGTGTCGATCATAAAGTAATTTCAGTTGACCGCTCATTTCACCCATATAATTTGGACTAGCGTAAATCACATGTTTAGCTTCATTCAGATCTTCAAAAAAAGGTTTTAAATCATCTGCGATGACACAATAGCCTATACTTTTTTTACAGGCTCTACAACCACTACATCCTTTAATGTTCATTTGTGATAAGTCATATTCTTTAACTTCATCTTCAACATGCGATTTGATTCTATTCAAAAGTTGATTGGACTTACCATTTTTTCTTCCACTCGATCTGACTAACAGTATCATATGCTCAACCTGCCTTTTCAATTATTCTTTACTTGCTTTTAATTATACCATGAACCTCCCCCACATAGCCTATTAATTCGACTTGAAGTAGAGGTTTCTTATTTCAGCTACTCAACCTCCTATCCGAAGGTGGTTGAGTAGCTGTCTTGAATAGTTTACAAAAACAAAGAAACGGAGTCTAAAAATAGCCCTTTTCAAGGCTATTAATCAACTCTCTGCGAGACTCATCGCCTTCACTCCGTTTGAAAAGTTTGCAAACACAAGGAAACAGAGTATAAAAATTAGTCCTTTTCATGGCTAATAATCAACTCTCTGCGAGACTCACCGCC
>JAFGVN010000038.1 GCA_016937975.1 Clostridia bacterium | reverse complement strand
TTTTATCCAACATAATCACTATTATTTCATTACATATTGTACATGATTTAAAATTTATATTTGCATTTCGGTATAAAAAAACTATGTAGGTTATACCACATAGTATGAGTTTCTCACTTACCTTTGAGCCTTATTTGTTTTAATCCAAAAATTCTTCAATGTAGAATATTTCGCCACATTTTATACATTTTATCATTGGATCAGATAATTTAAAATGTAACTCCAATTGACATTTAGGACACTTAAGATGAACTTCTTCTCTAGAACTCATGTCATCAAAAAGCATTTTTTCTGCATAACCATCCATTTCAAAACCTCTTTCCAAACATACTATATCATAGATATATTATAATCAGATAGAAGAATAACCTCAATAGTTAATGACAAGTACAAAGTTTATTTTTTTATTTCACCTTTGTAAAAATAATTGATCTCCAACAATTCACAAGCACCACAACTTACAACGTATTTTGAATGAATTTCACCGAGTGATAGCAACTTATGATGTAAACTTAATTGGTCAACTTTTTCAATGATTCTTCCATCTTCACCTGCATAAGATGTAAAAATGGTATTTATGAGTATAATTTCATAAGTTGAATCCATGGAAAGCCCTTTTGAATCTTCAAATATTTTTGAATCCAATTTAATCTCTGTGAGTTATCTGCTGTTTCTATGAGTAAAAAATCATTTTCAATGCTCACTTTATAACTCTCAAGATCCAAAAAATCTTCTATTTTTTTTATTTGAAGGTCTTTATTGACATATTGAAGAACCATATATTCCATAGTCCCAGATGTTCCACCTAATTCTAACTCAATTAAAAAATCATCCATTTTATCACCATTTATATCTCCAACTTGAATATTAAATATTTTTCCAATTAAATTAATTTCATTGTTTTTTCCGTAAATATTATATGTAATAAGAGACTCATAATTTTCATATGAAAAGAAACAGACTTCATCTAATGCATTATCATGATTCACATCTAAATTAATACCATAAAGAAAATTTTTATGATCAGAAGCATTACTTTTAAAATTATTGATTAATCTTTCTTCCTGGTCTTTCACTTTTTCGACGTCTGAATAAACCAAAACTAAATCTCTTGAATCTTCCTTTTTATCTGCCTCACAACTAACGAGCAAGATCAAAATCAACAATAGTAATATTCTTCTCATATAATCCTCTTTTGATTTATAATTAAACTTCTTTACTAATCCAACCTTAACAAAGAGATTCAGCCTATACAATGCTCTTATATCGAATTAATACTCTTTTAATTATTTGTATAACCCTATTGCACTTTACAAAAAGACACAATCCCTTAGGATTGTGTCTTTTTAAACCTATAAGTACATGTGATTAAAAGAACATTGGATCAAAATCCTCTTCTTCAGCTATTAGAAAACCTGAAGTTATTTCCAATGGCATTGGTGACAATGGCATCGGATCGAAATCCTCATTTCCAGCTAATTGAATAGAATTCAAGTGATGATTATTATGTGTCTCAGAAGCAAAAAATATATTTGAGAAAACACATAATGACACTAAAAAAATAGCTATACCTTTTTTCATGATTATATACTCCTTTCTTAGTTGTAATATAATAAAAAAAAAGGTATAATGGTCCCGATGTAAATCGGGGAGATAATTATGGATTATGATTTGAAAAGTTTTGGAAAAAAACTAGTTGAAATTAGAGAAAAGAATCAATTGACTCAAAAGGATGTAAAAGATAAAGTTGGGGTAAACGAAGATACACTCAGAAAAGTTGAAAATGGTTTGGTCTTACCTAGAATTGATACCATTGACCGTCTATCCATTATTTATAAGCAGGATATTTATTTGCTTTTTTCAAGTTATCGTTTAACTTTTGATAACTATTTTAGTAAAAGAATTCGATATATTGCCAATCATTTTAAAAACTATGATTATGATCAATTGAAAAAGGAAGCCGAAGTCTTTAAAGAACAATTTAAAGACAGTAAATATTATAAAGATGAATTGGTTATGAAAAAAGGTGATCAATTCTATGAATATTTAATGTCCCTTTATAATTTTAATAATGCTTTCAAAGATGATAGTAGAAAAGATTTAAGTCGTTTATTTGATGTCCTTGATTACAATATCAATGATTTTTATAATGATTCTAAAAATATATATCTGGATAAATTAGAAATACTCATTCTGTTACTTATTTCTATTATTTATAGATATCGAGATGAATTCGAAAATGCAAAGGTTATACTGGATCGAATCGAATATGTTTTAAGTGATTCTCATAAAAACGATCCTGAATATATGTACTATTATGTGCTCGTTATTTATAACAAAATGACACTTTTTAATCGCATTGATGATTTTGATGCAATTGATGGGATGTATTATGAAACACTGACTGTCTTTGACGAGAAATTAAATTTACAAAACGTATTAACTTTGATGATGCGAGTTGGTATTAACAAAGGTAAGTTAAAGCACAGTGAATATAAAGAACTCGTCATAACCTCATTAAACCTTCTAAGGGATTCTGGAAAAAGTGAACTCGCTGAAAAATATAAGCACCAAATCATTAAACAGTATCCTGATTTAAATATTTTTTAGAACAAAAAAGAGCAAGTATACTGTCGTTATGCCAGTATCTTGCTCTTTAATATCTTTAAGATGATTCTATTTTTCTTTTTTCAAGTAATACGCCTCTAAGGGTTCACCTAAAAGGTGATGGCAGAACCAATTTAAGTTCTGTCTGTTAATTGCTCTGATGAGTCCTGGAGTACTAGGTCCGTGGTCCATATTTTCATAGATCACCATTTTAGGTTCCAATTTTAGCTCTTTTAAGGCTCTATATAATTCATGGGCATTTGCTACAGGCACTCTTTGATCTGCACTGCCATGCTGAATTAGTGTTGGTGTTTTAGCTTTGTTGATATGGGTCATTGGTGATGTTTTTTCATAGATTGCCTTATCTCTAAAAGGCACATCACCAAGATATTCTTTAGTAAATTTAGGGATATCAGTGTTAAAATAATAGGTTTCCCAATTGCTTATACCTGCACCAACAGATATGGCTTTAAATCGATCACTGAAAGTTGTACAGTAAGCAGAGATATAACCGCCTTGACTCCATCCCATAACACCTACTTGATCCTTATTGGCATAGCCTTGATTAATCAAATAATCAACGCCAGAAATCACATCTTCGTAATCACCAACACCAAGATTCTTGTAATTGGAAGAACGGAACTTTTCACCATAACCAGCACTTCCTCTATAATTTGGTTCCAAAATAATAAATCCTTTTTCTACAAAAGTTTCAATAGGATATAATCTATTCCCTAAAGGAAAAGGAAAACTGATTCCTGTTGGTCCTCCATGGATAATGACTAACAGAGGGTATCTTTTCTCTTCATCATAATCCTTTGGCAAAGATAGAACACCTTCTATTTCATATCCATCTTTATTCATCCATTGAATCATTTTCTTTTCAGGAAGCTCTCTTCCTTTTAGAACCAAAGACTGATTACTGACTCTATTTTTGTTCACATATAATTCAAGTAAGGTCTTTTCATTTCTCTCCAAATGAATAAAGTTTTCTCCATTGTGTGAGAAGTGGACATTGTGATAGTATACACCATTCTCCTCTAGAATCACTTTTAATTCAAAATGCTCATCAAGCAAATAATATTTTGAAGAAGTTTTGTCTAGATGCGAAAAAATAATACCCTTGTCAATCCACTGGGTTACATAAACGACTTCATCAATAGATAAAGGTACTTTCCTCAGTTTGCCATTTTTCAAATCATAAAGTGCAAGCTGATTGTTTTTTAACCACGAATCTTGAATACTCATACACAGCTGACTTGAATCCGGAGAAAAGTGTACATTTCCAGCAAAGTCATCGATTGTTATGCTTTCCCAATTTTTACTTTCAATTTCATATAAGTATAAACCTATATCATCATAATCTTCCATAGTTGGTGATGGGGCAGTAACAAGGGCTAACTTCTTGTTATCCGGTGAAATAGTCATTTGATGTATATAAAACTTTTGTTCCTTGTTTAACAGTACAGCTGGATAGAACTTGTTGTCCTTGTCCTTCTTACTCTTCTTAACCAAATCCTTAGGCAATTGATATCTAGATTTTGATATAGACAAACCCAATTCTAAATCCAGATAAAAAAGATTACTATTTACCCTGTCCTCATCTATGTATGTAAATTTACCATATTGAAGATCTCTATCCTCTTTTATCTTTGAATCCAAAGACTTGGCTGTACAATAAAAGCCTTTACTGTCAGAAGACCAAACATATTTCTCAAGACCTTTTTCATGATGCGATACCTGATAGTTTTCTCTGCTTTCCACTTCACATATGAAGAGCTGGTGATGTGCTTCTTTTTTGTCTTTTACATTCAGAATAAAAGCTATCCTTTTACCGTCTGGTGACCACTTTGGAGAACCTACATAAGCTTCTGATTTACCTACAAGTAGAAAATGCCTCTTGTCTTTAGTATCATAAAGCCAAAGCTCCTTTACGAACTGATTTTCATGCCAGTCTGTCGAAGTGACTTCATACACTACTTTTGAGCCATCATAATTTATGGCTGATTCAGAAATTGAACTTAATGAAATCATTTCTTCTATCGAAAAATTTCTACCTTTACCCTTCATCATATCCCTCTCTTTCTTGCTCAATGTTGATCATCAGCTATGCTTCAATCATATTTATATCAACCTTTTCATGCTCTTATAAAATTACATTTAACTTCCTCGTTTTATTCCAGAAAATGACAAAATCTTTCTCTTCAATTATATGTCAAGGAGACTATAAACTGAAGGAATATTTGAAATTTGAAATACAATTCATGAATATTTTTACTTATGAAATCAATATTTCATTTGAATTCATTTTAAGACATAAATATTACATTTTCATACATCTTTTGATTATATGCATTTTATTGATATAAAATAGGATTAGTACTGTTTTTGGTTTGTTATGAGTTGATTAATACAAGATCCTCATCAATGGAGTGTATTTGCAACATCAAGGGAGGAATTATGAAGAGATATTTAATTGGATTTGGTATTCTTATTTTATGTATTAGTAGTTATTTTATCTACGACATTGCACACGCCAATATACTTCGTGGTGAGTTAACAAAAAACCTTGATCAATCTAACTTGGAATTTATTAAAGAGAATAAGCAAGCGCTGTTAAAATACTCTGAAATTCAATTTAAAGATCATAGACTTCAAACAACATATAATAAAAATTTCAATGAGGAAACATGGCCGGTTGCAAAAATCATTGAGGCAACAGAAGAATATCAACTGCTATTTGGCGAGTTGCCCTTGGTTGAAAGTCAAGGCATTCAATTACCCGCCAATACATATGTCATGGAATATCTATCTGAAAAATTATTGGGAAAGGAAATGATCGCACTAAATATCATCAACTCTGAGGATCTTGAAAAATTATCTGATCTTGTGGGTTTCACATCCCCATATGAACTTTTCAAGGAGTACTATAGTATGATCTTGAAAAAGTATTTTGATGGTCACTTAGCCAATGAGACAATCATTGAACTACAGGATCAATTAGAAGATATTGCTGCATTTCTTGGCACTACCCCATCTCATTTCTTTAAGGATGCTACACCTGAATTATTACAGCAATATACTTCTTATAATAGTTTTGAACTTATTAGAGAGAGAATTTTGAGTCTTGAGAATCATATAAAAGAAGATCCAAGTCAAACCGAATTCTATGAAGCATTACAATCTCTTACTTCCCTACTAGAAGCTGAGAAAACTCCTGACTATACAGTTGATCAGTTACAGTTTGAATCAACTCCTGAGTCAAATACTTTTATTATTCCAAGTGAAGTTGTTACTCAAATCAGAGCATATGATTATGATGAGAAAACAGCAACAAAAGAATTTACCAATTATTTGACTGAAGAATTTAAAGTCAATCAAATGACTCTTGAAAGCAATAAAATCTATTACATTGTTTCTACCAATGATTATTATCATCTGGATCAAATAGAAATCGTGTATACTTTTGATCATGATTATGGTCAATTTGTTTATGCTAATGATTGCGAAGAGGCACTTGAATCTCATTTACAAGAATCTGGCCTGGATCTAAGCTTTTATGACAAATACAATATATCTTTTTTTAATGATAGTTCAGAAGAGGAACTTTTAAAGTATAATCAAGCCATCAATCAAGTACTTAGTGGCTATGATAAAATACTACTCCCTATATTGATAACGAATCAAATCTATCATTATTATATGATTGAAGAGGGTCATTTTTATACACAATTGGATATGATGTTTATGAATTCCAGCAAATCAAATGAAAAACATTCTGATCTTTCTATTTATATTGTGGAGAATCTCTCTTCAGGGTTCATGAATTATAATGGTCTTTCTTCAGATCAAGGTATTATTTTCATTAAAGAAATACTCAGTCTAGAAAATGATAATCGAAATACCATTCATCACGAACTCATGCACCACATTCAAAGATATTACGGTGGCCGCTACTTAATCAAAATAACACTCGATCATACAGGTTATCAATATCTCGATAATCAGAGGTTATCGAAAATGGATTATTATAAAACAAAGAAATTTAAATCTTTTTCAATTTATAATGTCCTCAATAGAATGGATTACGGTATGACCTCCTTATATGGTGGTACAAATTATAAGGAACATCTGGCTGAATTCTGGTCTGATTTATTAATAGATTATGACTTGTACAAAGATGAAATCGATAAGCATCCTGTTTTTAAAGAGAATGTTGATAAACTGATTACTTATATGAACGAAATCCTTGTAACCGTTGGCGATGAGCCTCTTGAAGGGGTTGATGATATTTTAAGATTTGATACACTGAGTTCCACTACAAAAGAAGAAAAATTCAATCAATTGGCATTTAACCTAAATGCAAGTGATTTTAAGGGCTCTATGGTAGAAATCTATCCCGCTGAAATCTATAGCCGTTATAATGAAATTAAAAATCAAATCAATAACCATATTAAAGAGCAATTCGATTGGTATTATGATTACTCAAATACGTATAGTGCCGTAGAACTGCCTTACCATGAAAATTTCGGTGTAACTGAAGAGGCATATAATTTCTACAATTCAATTGACAATTACGAGGGATTTGAGGAAGTAAAAGGCATCAATGGTTCCTTTAAAGATCTCGGTGAAGGTAAACTCCTCCTTGAATGTGAAGGGTTAGAGCATCTAAATGGGTTATTATTTGACTTAAACCGAAATGTTATAACCGCTGAATACGGTGAATTTGTTTATGATTTCAAAATTGAACCTTCAGATCAACAGGCATATTCAGGTTTTTGGAATGGTGGCGGTTGGGCTTGTATCTTTGATCAAATACCAATCATCGAGCCATATGAAAAAGGAAAAACATATGGTGAATATTCAATAAGCATTGGTAGGTTTGAAGCATCAGGGGATCTCATTTTGTGGTTTAAACAGGATACCTTTAAGGATGGCATTGAACAAACAAGCTACGAAATTGCTGTCATTCAATCCAATTAAAATTAATGAAGATATGAAAGTCAAAAGAAGGGGCTATATCAAAAATGATTGCGTAATCATTAGGATACAGCCCTTTCTTATATATTCATTAAATTATTTATTTTGCCCAGTTACCCCTTACAAAGACAGGGACCTCAGTTCCATCTTCTAAAATACCATTGATGCTTAAGCTCTCTGAACCCACCATAAAGTCAACGTGAGTCAACGAAGTATTGATATTATTGGCTTCATGCTCTTCTTTTGTCATTTTAGTAGCACCTTTTACACCGGACATGATGGCATTACCAAGGGCGAAATGACAACTTGCATTCTCATCATAAAGTGTATTGAAGAACAAAGTATTTAGATTTTGTATTGGTGAATCATATGGAACAAGTGCTACTTCTCCCAAATGCTTTGCACCTTCATCTGTATCAAGCAATAATTCTAATGCTTCTTTTCCAACTTTTGCATCAAAGTCAACTACTTTACCATTCTTGAAAACAAATGAAAAATCTTCAATAAGGGTTCCTCTCAAGTTTAATGGCATAGTCGACTTAAGAGTACCATTTACACCATACTTGTCATTTACAGTAAAAACTTCTTCAGTTGGTACATTGAGAATGTTTGTATAACCTTTAGCAGTTTCAACTGCTGCAGATTGCCATATATGATCTTTTACTAAATCTACAATCAAATCGGTTCCCTCACCTTTATAGTGAAGAGATTTGAATGACATTGAGTTTAACCACTTTGAACGCTCATCTAGATTCTTAACATGTTTTTCCCATGCCCCAACAGGATCCTCTAAGTCAGCTCTTGTTGCTTTGAAAATATACTCCCAAAGCTTTGCTTCAGCTTCAACTTCATTGAGCTCAGGAAACATTTTCTGTGCCCATACCTTGTCAGAAACGCCAGCAATACACCAAGGTACTCTGCCATCCATTCTATAAATTCTAAAAGGTTCAAAAGCTTTCGCAGAATTCTTACTGGTTTCTGCAATACGTTTTGGATCAATCCCTTTCAACAAATCTGGATTTGATGCCATTACATATAACATAGCTGCGCCTTTTTCTGATAACTCTTTCACTTTTTCAACCTTGTAGCCAGGAATATGCATCATCACTTCATCACTGGCATGCTCATACATGCTTCTTGTGATATGATCATTTGACCAATCAATATGTACAGTCCCTGATTCAATTTCCTTATAGCAAATATCTACTAAGATCTCTGCAAAATAAGCTTGGTTAGTACCAATCGAAATCAATAGCTCCTGTCCCTTTTGAAGGTTAACGCCATTCTTAAGGATTAGTTCTGCATACTTTCTAAGATTTCTATTAAAATCACTCATTAAAATGCTCCTCAATTTCTTGTTCTAAGTTTGTATAACCCCATCTACACCAATCGGTATTTCATATAAATTCTAACATTTATTTATATTTGAATGCAAATAATTTACTTTCAAAATACCAACAAATTCGTTTGACGGGAAAAGAACTAGAAAATTTTTTCTAGTTCTTTTTTTACTATCTCATATTTTATGAAGTTATGAATCATTTGATAAATGTTTTATGAATATGATCCGCACCGCTTAGAAACAGCATTGCGCCATAATATGTTTCAAAAGAGAGTACATCTCCTATTTTATAATCTGAGTCATCTGGAATCCTTATTATGAGATGATCCGAGCTACATCCAATCATTTCAAGTTCTTTGTCAACTGGGATTAACTGATCCATATAAGCAAAATCCTGTCGGCCTAATGCTACGATTGCGCGATTCTCCATACCACGATCTTCAAAGGTTGGTCGATTGCCAAAAGCATCAAGAAATAATTCGCCAATTGGATGGCTTGGTTTTCTTTTTAGTTCAACAATTTGAGCCTTTACAACAACAGTATCCTTATGGGTAAAAGGCAATGGAACATGCCATAAATCAGGGAGATCTCTAGCCAACAAAATTGACTCACCTATTCTCAAGTGATTAATCCCTTTAGGGATACTCCCCTCCAAGACCATTGGCAACGTAGAAGTGGCACCACCAGACACTATGTTTAACTTTCTACCAATTTGAGACTCTATACGATTTGCCAACAGTACAAGTTCAGAAAGATTTTCAATGGTTGGCTTAACAGAACCATAACAACCTAAATTTGTGCCAATGCCTTCAAGGATAACACCATCCATATCTTCTATTTGAATTGCTGTATGTAGCAACTGTTCTTGATCAATAAACCCCTCTCTTAGATCACCTAAATCATACATCAACACAACCTTGTGTGATCTTTTCTTCATCATACAGACTTCATTAATTGCCTCTATGGTTTTTATTTCAGAATTCAAACTGATATCTGCAAAATCAACTAGTGCTTCAATCTCAGATAGCATGGGGATTCTTGTCAATAACAAAGGGACATTTATGCCTGCGTTCTTTAGCTTTTTAAGATTCTCTAGCCGGGCATCTCCAATTTGTCTAACGCCACCTGATACCATGGCCTTTGCAACTTCTATCTCACTGTGAAGACCTTTTACAACACCACAAACATCGATTGCATGTTTAAAACAGGCTTGTGAAATACTCGCCGCATTTTCTTGAATATAATCCAATCTTATAATTAAATTAGGGTATACCATTGTCATCACCTCACACTATTGTTGTATAAGATTATAAAATGTCTACCCATAAATACACCCCCCATATGGATTTTTTGCTAACCAACCATAATGCCAACCATATAATTAGCCATATACCCATCCATATTACAAGTTGCGAATGATGTTTGAAAGAATTCGGATACCTTCTTCAATGCGTTCTTCGGATTCACTTGAATAAGAAATTCGAATTGCACTTCCTTCATCTGTGCCATAAACATGTCCTGGGTAAATCAAGACACCAGCATCAATGGCCTTTTGAAATAATTGAGCCTCGGATATTTGCTTGTTAAGATCAATCCAAATATAAAAGCCACCCTTTGGTTTTTTCCAAGTGCCTAAATCCGCCATGTATTTATCAAGTGCAGCTATGGCTGCATTTCTTCTGTTTTTAAGTTTTGAACGGATTTCATTTAATGCAGTCTCGCGATAATCTGATTTAAACCATAATTCTGTTACAATTTGTGATAATGTACTTGCCCCATAGTCTACTTGCATCTTAATATCACTTAATCGATTCATTACGGATTCAGGTCCAACGATCCAACCAATCCTTAGTCCAGGACTCAAATGCTTTGAAACACTACCGATGTATAGCACCTGACCTCCTCGTTCCATGCTCTTCAGTGGAGGCGGTGGGGGTTCATCAATCCAAAGTTCACGGTATACATCATCTTCAAGAATGGGAATATTCAGTTCCTCACAAACCTCAAGTATTTTCTTTCTTCTATCAATAGGCATCACTCTTCCTGTGGGGTTTTGATAATTCGGAATGGTATAAAGCATCGAATGGTGATTTCTAGATATAGCCTTATATAAAGCACTTGGCTTTATTCCATGTACATCACAGGCTATACCTTTTTTATTCATACGAAAGGACTTGAGAATATTTAACGAATATAAGTAAGATGGTTTTTCAATAAAAGCTGTTGATCCAGTCTGTAAAAGTCCAAGTGCAATTAATTGAATGGCTTGGAGTGCTCCATTAACAACAAGAATTTCTTCTGGTTTAGCTTTAATACCAATTGAACTCAAGTGTTCACTGAGTACTGCTCTTAGACTCAATAATCCTTTTGGTTCTGTATAATCCAGTGTAAGTGTTGTCTGAGCAGCTTCTTTTATGAGCTGATCTAATTTTGCAATTTTAAAACTTTCAGGCATGGCAGCGCCAGAACTGAGCTTAATGATATGATCATCAAAATCAAGATTATTAATTGTTTGAATAATTTCTCGATTAGGATAATACATACTGCCTTCTACATAATCACTCCAATTGAAGGATCTGACACCATCAGGTAGCTCAGCGACTCGTGTACCACCTTTTCCATTTGTCACAATTAGTCCAAGGGCTTTTAATTCGTCCATTGCTAAAGCTATGGTACTGCGATTAACATCAAAGAGTTTTGAAAGTTCTCTTTGTGATGGTAATCTTGAATAAGTTCTATATTCAAATCCTTTAATCCCTTCTTCAAAATGACTCACAATTTGTCTGAAAATAGGAATGTGACTTTCTTTTTCAGGTTTCCAATGGATAAGCATTTCATTACCTCCTACCACTACACTAACATTACATCCCTATTTCAACAAGATGATGTTCAATAAAACCTTTCAAGTCCTTTTAAACGCTGATCCATAATTAGAAACCTAAATTGAATTAAATTTATTCATAAACTTACATAATTAATTTTGAACATGTTATTCTGTAACTGTACTACAATGTCACATCCAACTAAAGTTTTATTATATGATTTTTAAAATATGACGACCTGTATGTGAACCTGCCTTAATATTCTCAAAAACCTCGCTTAACTCCTCCATAACAACATCTTTCACAAGTGCTTGACTCATTATGTGCCATTCACCAGCAAATCTTTGCCAAATTGCATCACGCTCTTGAATTGGGAAGTTTACTGAGTCAACACCTAGAACGCTAATCCCTCTTAGAATAAAAGGCATAACAGTACTGTTGAACTGAATTCCACCTGCATTACCACACATGCTCATACTACCACCGTAATAAATCTGTGGTAATAAACCAGAGGCTACCTCACCACCAACAGCATCAAGAACATAATGGAATTTTTGTTTATCAAGTACCTTTTGTTTTTCAGGTAATACATCACTTGTCAATAGTACATCAGATGCACCAATGGAAAGAAGCTTATCTATTTCACCTTGATCTCTTGTAAGCGCATGAATATTCTTATAACCACTTGCCTTAAGGAGTTGTATTGCTACACTACCAACACCTCCAGAAGCACCAGTAACAAGGATATGCTGATCTTTATCAGGTGACATCCCCTTTGATTCAAGTGTCATAATTGAAAGAGCTGCTGTAAAACCTGCTGTACCAATTACCATTGCATCATGTAGTGATAGGCCTTCTGGGAGGGCAACAACCCATTCAGCAGGCACTCTAGCATACTCCGAGTAGCCGCCAGTATGTGTCATCCCAGTCTGAAACCCTGTTACAATTACTTTCTGACCTTGAGTGAATTTACTTTTATTTGATGAAACTACAGTTCCACTTAGATCAATACCTGGAATCATTGGATAGTTGTTAATGACGCCACCTTTTGTTTGAACAGCTAACATATCCTTATAATTAACGGATGAAAATGCCACTTTTATGAGCACATCGCCTTCTGAAAGCATTTCAGTAGTAATTTTTCTATAGCATGTGAAACTTGACCGTTTTCTTCTCGAACTACAAGAGCTTTAAAATTATTTTTCATATTTTACACCACCTTAATATTTTTTATTAAAAACATTTCTTAATAGGAACTATTTCTACTTTGAATAGTATCAAGTTTATGATATACTGTCAATAGAAAAAGAGGTGAAAATATGGAAGTTAGAAATTGCATAAACTTTTTATTGAGTTCTTCACAGAATGCCGTATTTAAATACTTTTCAAAAAGACTATCCGAATATGGTATAACGCCATCACAATACGGTGTTTTAAACTGTCTTTGGGAGTATGGTGATATAAGCCCATCAAAGATAAGAGAAATTCTTAAGCTTGAAGCATCATCCGTATCTGGAATTCTCGATAGAATGCAAAAAAATGAGCTCATAGAGAGACACATTGATCAAAATAATCAGAGAGCTATCGTTGTTTCTCAAACAAAGAAATCCATGGCGATTAAAAATGATGTTGAAGTTATAGTAAGTGAGATGAACAAAAAATTTCTAGAACCCTTCTCAGATGAAGAAATAAAAATTATAAAAAAAGTACTTTTAACAATCAGTGATATGGAATGAAAATGATATGCTTAGCTACATAATTATGAAGCTAGGCATTATTACTCCAATCAGTGATTAAAACTTTCTTATAGTTATGATCTTACCAAATACTTTTAGATTCTAAGGTTGTTTCTTGATCATCAATTCTATTAATGCACGGTAACACCATTTATAAAATCAGATGATTCCATTTATTCGATTGGCTATATTAATCGGTATGCAGTTTTTCCGTTCAAAATATAATGCTTAAAACCGCTAATAATGGGTATATATAAGAGTGGAGAAGGTGATGATATGTCAACTCAATTTATATCTCTAGATACTTATTATTTAGAGCTAATGAAACAAAATGTATCAATGATTCGTCAAACCACAAAGACTCTTAAACCTCCAATATCAGAACCAGCATATGAACCAACTGCAAATAATTATTCTTCCATTTCACAGATGGGAAAACAATTTGCTTCTTACTACCAAGACATAAAAAAAACAAACAATGAAGAAGCCTTAAATGGCCTTCGCCAAGTTGCAATAGACATGGCTAGCAATAGTGATTCTAATAGATACATGATGCTCAAGGAAGACCTGAATACTCTTAAAGAAATTGATCCTAATCAATACATCAATTTTTTTCAGACCGCTAATAGCGTAGGAAATCAATACCACGACTTTGGTTCATGGATTGACTCATTCATTAGTATTGACGAAACTGAACAACAAAGTCAGTTCATAGATACATCAAAAGAATTAATTGAAGCTGAAGGCTCTGCATTAGAAGTTAATAGTATGTTTTCAGATTTCTTGGATACCATTCAAAGGATTGTTAAAGATGAGGATCAAACGTCAAAATTAGATGAATTCTTTCAAGATCTTTCAGAGAAGAAGGATACAAAAGATTTTCAAAATGTTATTGATACTTACATTGAAAATAAATCGAATCCAACATAATAAACACACAGAGATTGTGTGCTTTTTTTTATGAAATTTACAAGAGAATGGTGTATAACATAGAAAGGTCCATTGACCATCAAAAGAGAAAAATGATTTTTAGTAGTCAGATTTTTGCTCAGTATAATAAAACATTCATACGGTTTATCATGATACAGTATGAAGCTAATTCATATTTAACCACTGTCTCCACATGCCTAAGTAGTCAAAACTGATGTCGTAAAGACTCACTGGTTTCTTGGAGGAGGGCTATATGTTTTTCCATGAATAAGCAGCTTAGGTCACCTTTTATCATTCAATTTTAGTTATACAGCCATTCAGCGATATCTATTACTCGAATTCCTTCATACTGATACGGTTCGTGTCTTGTTCTTGCGATTAGCAACTTAGGATATGCGTCTTTTATCTTTAGTAATGAATCAACCTCTCGTTCAAAAGTCTTTTCATTAAAAATATCATCAGATACCTGAATGTAAATCTTTTCATTCTGCTTAACTGCAACAAAATCAATTTCTTTTTTATATAGCACACCTACATAGATTTCATAACCTCTTCTCATTAATTCAAGTGCAACTATGTTTTCCATAACTCGCCCATAATCAAGATTTCTAATCCCTAACTTAGCATATCGAAACGCGTGATCACTGATGTAGTACTTCTCATTAGAGGTTAAGTATTTCTTTCCTCTAATGTCATACCTTCTAACTTTATAAAATGCAAATGCATTGCAAAGATAATCAAGATATGTACCAACCGTCTTATGATTAATATTGTCAGCATTATTTGTAAGGGTCTCTGCAATTTTTCTCGATGATGTCAGATTAGAAACATTATCCATCATAAATTCAGCAATCTTATCCATTAGAACAATATTTCTAATTTTATATTTTTGTCGAATGTCCCTTAAAATTAGCGTGTTAAATATATCTGCAAGATACTTGTACTTTTCTTCTTGCTTTTTATACAAATAAGAGCCTGACATTCCACCTTCTTTCATATATTGCTCAAATGCAGTCTGAATATCTGCCATTTTGTAATATCGAAGGTATTCAGAGAAGGAAAATGGAAACACTTCTATTTCATAAGTACGGCCGGTGAATAAGGTTGCTAAGTCACTGCTTAGCAAGAATGCATTAGAACCTGTAACATAAATATCATATTTTCCCGTAGAATGTAAGCTGTTTATTGTCAGCTCAAATTGCTCACACATTTGAACCTCATCAATGAATATATAGTTCTCTTTTTTTCTATCATATTTGTCTTCAATGAAATTATTTAATGCATGATATTCTTTAAGCTCTTCAAATTTTAATTTAGTAAGATCAATATAGATTATATTAAACTCTGCCTCATTTTCTTCAATCCAACTAATATATTGTTCCAAAAGTTTTGATTTTCCTGAACGCCTTATTCCTGTAATTACTTTTATATCCGGCGTTCCTTTTAGACTTATCAACTTATTTAAGTAATCTTCTCTATCAATTAACTTCATTTTTTCACCACCTATACAATCATTATATCATTCTATTTCCCAAAATCAATTTTTTTTCATTTTTGGGAAATTCGTTTTATTTTTGGAATATCAGCTTTGAATATCCATCAC
>JAFGVN010000037.1 GCA_016937975.1 Clostridia bacterium | reverse complement strand
TACAGATGATGAGGCTGTGGTGAATGTGACGATCAAAGCGTATCCTTTGATGGAGATGACGATGGATCTAATGAATCGTTTGATGTCAGCTTTATTTAGCTTAACGTTTACAACTGAAGAAGAGACAACAGCGTATATGTTGGAGCAGTTCAATCTCTTGAAAGTAGATTATACGAAATCGTTTGAAGGTACTCTAGATGTGTACTTGGTTAAAGTGGAGAAGGATTGGAAGATTGTTGGTGGTGATAAGAATATGCCACTGTTCAATGCGTTAACGGGGAATTTGATGAATATACAGGAAGAGTTGGAGTACTAAGGGCTTTGGCCCTTTTTTTATACAGTTGTTTGTTTAATGTTGACATTTCAACTATGGTTGAGTTGGGAGGTAGGTTTATGAATAAACATGAAAGTATAATCTGGATAATTCTCATGCCATTTATTATTTTTATGAGGATTCTATTTGGAGTAGCAAAGGTTGTTGGAAAATCGAATCGTAAATATCGATGAAACACTTGTAATAACAATGGTATAATGTTTTCAATGATGTTTTGTAGTAAAGGTAGGGAATATAATGAAAAATACAATTGAAAAGATACTTAAGTTTACGCATGATCGTGATTGGGATCAATTCCATAGCCCAGAAAATTTAGCGAAATCAATCTCTATAGAATCTGGAGAACTATTGGAATGCTTTCAGTGGAACAGTAAATTTGATCATGATAAAGTCGTCGATGAATTAGCGGACATTGTTAACTACTGTATTTTGATGGCAGATAAATTGGATGTCGATTTAGAGACTATTGTTCTAAATAAACTTATAAAGAATGAGCAGAAGTATCCGGTTGATAAGTCTAAGGGAAAGAGTGATAAGTACAACAATCTATAGGTGGGGAAATGATCGTTTATTCGGATACAAAGTATAATTTTATGGAAGTTGTCTTGGATGGCCGAATTGCATATATTGTAGAAAAAAGCCTTCAGGATAAACTGAAAATTAGAGTTAGTCCAGCCGAGTTCAGTGCTTTTCAAAACTCGCTTGTTTTTGTGCGAATGATGCTAAGTGAAACGAAATTGCATAATGATACGACTGTATCAATAGAATATCGTATTCCAAACACTTCAAAACGAATCGATTTTATAATTAGTGGCAAGAATGATATAGATAAACCTGCTGCAGTAATTTTGGAACTTAAACAATGGTCACAGGTTGAATCGATTTCAGGCTCAGATGGTTTGGTGCGGACATTCGTAGGTGGTAGTAAAAATGTTGTAACGCATCCTTCATATCAAGCATGGTCATATCAAAGTATGATCAGTGATTATAATGAAAATGTATATAAAATCCCGATTGAATTATCATCATGTGTTTTTATGCATAACTATGCGCGTGAAGAAGGAAAAGGGATTTTTTCTTATGACTATGACTATTATCTTAGACAATCACCTGTATTTTCGAAAAATGATATTCGAAAATTGAGCCATTATATTGATGAAAGAATCATCGGACCAGATTACTTAAAAACAATCGAATTAATAGAACACGGTAAGATAAAACCTTCTAAATCACTGCAAGATTCACTGGCTAAGATGCTAGACGGTAATCCTGAATTCATCTTGATTGATGAGCAGAAGATTGTTTACGAACAGGCGATTGCATTAGCCAGAAAATCGATGAAAGACCGGAAGAAACGGGTAATGATCATCGAAGGTGGACCAGGTACGGGTAAATCAGTGGTTGCCATTAATCTACTTGTGCAATTCACCAAGAAATTAGAAATGCATTGCCGATATGTGACAAAGAATTCGGCACCTCGTTCGGTCTATAAGTTTTATCTCAAAAAACACGGAATGAAAGGGAAGAATATTGATTATCTTTTTACAGGTTCGGGTAGTTTTACAGATGTGCCTACTGACTATTATTCATCTTTGATTGTGGATGAAGCACATCGATTGAACGCCAAATCAGGAATGTTTCAAAATTTAGGTGAAAATCAAATTAAAGAGATTATCAATTCAGCACTTTTGTCTGTGTTCTTTATCGATCATGATCAGAAAATACACATCAACGACATTGGAAGCGTTGATGAGATAAAAAAATGGGCGAAGTATTTAAATGCTGAAGTGTTTGAAAACAAACTTATATCTCAATTTAGGTGCAATGGATCTGAAGGGTACTTGAATTGGCTGGATGACGTACTCGAGATAAGAGAAACTGCAAATACAGTTTTTGACTTCGATTATGAGTTCAAGATTTTCGATAGTGTACAAGAAATGCGAAAAGCTATCGAAGAGAAAAATCAAATCAGGAATAAGTCACGTATGTTAGCGGGATATTGCTGGGACTGGATATCGAAAAGTAATAGTCAACTTTTCGACATAGAATTCAAGGAAGAGAATTTTAAGATGAGATGGAATCTCAGTAGTGAGATTTATGCGATTTCAGATTCCTCAATTAATGAGATTGGATGCATACATACCTCTCAAGGTCTTGAGTTTGATTATGTCGGTGTCATTATTGGTGAAGATTTAACATATAGTAATGATGGTGTTGCTTCAGATTTTACAAAGAGAGCAAGCACAGACCAATCACTTAAAGGTATCGTTACCTTGAACAAAAAAGATCCAGAAAAAGCGGCTGCAATAGCCGATGAAATTATAAAGAATACATATCGAACACTGATGACTCGTGGAATGAAAGGTTGTTATGTTTTTTGTGTTGATGAAGCATTAAAGGAGTATTTAAGAGAGCGAGTTAATTTACTATAAGTTATTTCTGTTAAGGTTGGAGTTTAGTTTCTTTAGTGAAACGGAGATATAATTATGCCAAATTTGAATTGGTCAAAGTTAAGTAGTTTACAGCTTGGGAGATATGCTGAATACTATGCAAAAATGGAATTTTCCTCATATGGCTTAGAAGTATATACATCTGAAGTTGACGATCATGGAATTGATTTTATCGCGAAGACCAAATTGGGAAATTATATAGAACTCCAAGTTAAATCAGCTCGTCATACCAATTATGTATTTATGCAAAAGAACAAATGGAATATTGAAAGTGAAAGTACCTATCTTGTTTTGCTTATTTTTGCGGATAATAAACTACCGGATGTTTATTTAGTACCAGCAACAGATTGGAAGATGCCTAATACTTTACTAAGTGATAAGAACTATGAAGGTTTGAAAAGCGTACCTGAATATGGAATAAACATTTCAAAGAAAAATGAACATTTATTGAATAATTATAAATTGGAAGCAATAATGAGCAAATTGCTATAAACCTCAGTTTAATAAGTATCAATATTCATTCTGCCGATAATTTTACATTTCGCCGAAAAATTATCTAAATAATCATGACAAATTTTTTTAGTTAAGATAATTATTGATTGCTAATTATTACTAACTATGAACTGAGATATAACAAACTATGAAACCAAAAATAAACTTTTAGAAAGTAGATATACTACTTGTCCGAAATGTAAAAGCAACAAAATGGAGCATATATGGATAAATTCACTGAGTTAAAAGATTTGACAAATTCAAAGTGGAGTATATTGAGTTATATTAAAGTGAACGTTTAATCCAGCATCAATATTAGCCAAGAAGAAAATATAAGTAATTTACAATCAAATTAATGGACTAATATGCATTCGAAATTCAGTATCTTAAAATATGAAAAGCTTAATTACTAATTAAAACTAGAAAAATCTAGTTAAGGGGGAAAAATGGATCCAAATACAGTAGAGCTGACCTCAATTCTTACTAAAAACATTGCTGAAGTGACATTTGAGTGGGTGACGAATAAACTTAAAGCAGCAAAAGAAGTTAAGGACATTGAAGCTTTAAGAAATACGTATGAAGAGATTATTAACTCATTAGTTCGCAAAAACAGTGAAGTTACTCGTGTAGCACAAGAATACAAGGTGCTTTATGATAGAGTAAATATTAGTGATCAAGACATAGAATATCTACAGAGTACTTTAGAGAAAATATTGAATTTGCTAACATCATCAGGAAACTCTAGTGTTCCTAGCGCATCAATTGAAATAGTCAAGCAAATTGTAAACAAAGAGACCTTGAAAACCATGCAGTTGTTAGGATTTAATTACAAAGAAGCAATAGGAGAGCCATTGACAGAAGTATGTTCTACTATGATTAGGAAGAAGTTCGAGTTAACAAAGAACAGTTCTAATAAGACTAGCCAGATCCGTAATAAATAGCATTTATTGAAATATTTTAAAGGGGAAAGAAGATGCCAAAGCAAGAAAATTTTAAATCATTAGATTCATTGAATTCAATAATGAAGGTTGTTTATGAAGCAAATGAAGCGATTTTAGATAAGGGTAGAATCTTAACTGATAGCCCAATATCAGAAGTGTTGGCTGGAGCTGCTGGAGCGGTTGCAGGTGGCGCATTATCCTTTGTTGCATTAATTAATCTTGGTGTAGTAGGTCTTGGAGCAGCCGGAATTACTTCAGGTCTTGCAGCTGCTGGAGCTATTATTGGTGGTGGAATGGTAGCAGGTATTGGTGTGCTTGCAGCTCCAGCAGTAATTTTAGGTGCAGGAGCAGTAGGATTAACTTCAGTAATCAAGAAGCGAAAACTAATTGAAAAAAAGGAAGAACTCCTAAAAGCAGCCGTAGTTAAGTATGATGCAATTGTTCATAGTTTGAACAATGAGGTCAATATGACTAAGGATAGAGCTGATTATTTGAATGCTCTTAATGTACTGCTTCAATCTGCCATCCGAGACTTAAAGGCTGACTTAAATAAGGATGACGAAAAATGACTGATTTTTCGAGTGCAGAGAAAGACATTCTAAAAGTAATTAGAAATGGTATCGATGAGGTAGAGAGTGTTGAGCCAATCAAGCACACGCTTGATCAAATCGAATCAAGTATTTCATCGAGTGAAGATCTTTTAAAAGCGCTCGGTTATAGTGATGAACTCAAAAATATAGAACTTTGTACTCAGGAGGAAGTTCAACGTATTTTGGTGATACGCACTTTTGATGAATTATTATCAGATGCGAATCAAAAGTTTCCTAATGATATTGAACTAAGTGAATTCTTTACAGATTCTGAACTTTTAAAACAGAGCAATTACATAAATCATCTTAATTCAGAGTTTAATGACATACACAAGCTCGATATTATTGATATTCTAATTCCAACAATAGCAGGTATCTTAGGTGGTGCTGTTGATTGTGCACTTGGTGGTTTTACAAAAAGTTCAAATGGTATGAATATTCCAGGCTCAATGTCTGAATATGTAAGAAGACAATTCAACATCTATCTTCCAAAGGAGAAAATTAAATATCTTGAGAAGATTGCTAAAGTTCCATATGACGCTTTGAACTACGATAGTAAAGGCAATATTGTTGTTGAACAAATTGTAGAAGGGTTAAGCCCAGTTTTCCATCATTTAGTTTCACTCGGCCATGACCCGATTCTTGGTTTTATTTACGGTGTACTTGATCTCATGCGTGGTTCAGTGACAACTGTTGACTTTAATGGAAAGTTTGTTGTGCAATTTATAGATGGATTCAGTGATAAAAAGGCACAAGATTTATTTGAGTCTATTACAAAAGTCTTTTTACATATGATTTCTGATGTTAATGGTTCATCAAATACAAAGAACGATGGAATGGGGTTGCCTGTACCTTTTATGGCTCTATTTAATGGAGTTGAATTTGGTAAGGTTGGAAGTAACGATTCAATATCTGAACTTGCTAAAAGTATGTATTATCAAGGTTATGACTTTAGACATTTCTGTTCTATGTCAATTCCAGTTATGATTTCGGAAGTTATAGTTAGAGTATCCTATTTTGTTAAAAGATTATCTGAAGGATATTCACTTTCAGACTCTTTACCAATTACGCTTAACCATATACATAAGCCAAAGCTTGGTACGATGTTGTTCATTGCACATTCATCAAGTGTAGCTATAAATACTGGAAAAGTAATTTTTACCAAAGAACCACTTGATATCAACTATGCTCAGTGGTTGGTATTTGCTAGGTATACTGTTAAGCAAATCAAATGGGCATTACATGAGAAACCTAATTATCGCCATAGATTTGTTATGAGTGTACTGAATGAACAGTGGGATACTATATATGGGGATTTGAATGAATTTTGGATTGGATTTTCTGATAAATCAACCGTAGTAATCGTGTAATTTTTTATTTGTCATATCTTTCTGACTGCTTTTTATCGAAATTGAACACATCAATTAATGATTATTTAGTGTAAATGCGTATTAATTAATATTTTAATGTTTTTCTAATCGAAAATTAATACTTGGGGGGAAGCATGAGTATCATCAAGGGTATCATCAGTTTAATGACGCAAGATTTCTCGGAACCAATCATTGTTAAAGACAGTTGTGAAGCCAAGCTTACCTTAGATAACCTTTTAGGTATCTCTTCTAAACTGAATGATGAAGGTAAACAAGTTCTAGAACAAGAAATCAAATTACTTCAGTCTGGAATCTATGGGGAAGACTCCATTGCATTTGAGCTGAAAAACAGCCATTTACCACTTGTGGTTTTAAGAGACTTACAATTATCTTATGCTGGACTATCTGCTCAAATTGATTTCCTTGTATTGACTCCAAAAGTAGGAATCGTCATTGAGTGCAAGAATATGATTGGAAATATTGAAGTCAATGCCAATGGAGATTTCATACGAACGTTTTCATATGGCAAACATTTCAAAAAAGAAGGCATCTATAGCCCGATCACTCAGAATCGACGACACTTAGAGTTGCTTCGAAAAATTTTGGTTGAGCAAAAAGGTGGCATCCTATCCAGAATCTTTTCAGATATGCACTTTGAACAATACTTCCATCCAATAGTGGTTGTGGCAAATCCTAAGTCGATTCTAAATATAAAATATGCCAAGAAAGAAGTAAAAGACAAAATCATTCGAGGAGATCAACTCATCGAGTACATCCGAAGACGTATCATTAACTCAGACATGATCGCTCGATCTTACGACGATCTGGCAAAAATGGCTGAAATGTTTCTAGATCATCACCATGCAAAAAGAATCAATGTTGAAGAAGAATACGGTCAATGGATAGAAAATAGAAACGTTGACGTTCCACCAGTATCTAATGAAAAAAATGAGTCTATGGATGTAGTCAGTAAGTCGTTAAATATCGAAGAAAATCCAGTATATATCGCATTAAAAAATTATCGGTTATTAAAGAGTAGAAGTGAGAATATCAAAGCATTTTATATCTACAGCAATAGTCAACTTGAAGCACTTGTCTATTCAATGCCTAAAAGTATTGAAGAACTACTTAAGGTCAGTGGATTCAACAAAGTGAAGTGCGAGAAATATGGCCAAGAAATCATTGATATCATCTTACAAAACACAGAGAGAACATAAATGCCCCTAACCATCATCCGTCAAGACATCACTACCTTGCATGTCGATGTCATCGTCAATGCCGCAAATACACAACTCAGAAAAGGTGGTGGAGTTTGTGGTGCGATCTTCAATACTGCAGGTGCAGAGAACCTACAAACCGCATGCGATGTCTATGCACCCGTCAAAGTGGGTGAAGCTGTTTTAACTTCTGGCTTCAAACTTCCAGCACGATACATCATACATGCGGTTGGACCTGTCTACAAAGACGGAAAATCGAATGAGGAAGAATTGCTATCGAATGCTTACTGGAACAGTTTAGAGCTTGCGATAAAACATGAATGTACCAGCATCGCATTTCCGTTAATTTCAAGTGGGATCTATGGATATCCTAAAGATGAAGCACTGCATATTGCGATGTCGACAATCCGTAGCTTTCTTGAATCCCATGAACTGATGGTTTATCTCGTCTTGTTTGACAAAGCCAGCTTCAAGGTTAGTCAAGAACGTTTAGGTGATGTTCAAAGCTATATTGATGAAAACTATGTAGAGACCCATACTTTTGGAAGAGGTCGCTTCAATGAACCCGATCTTGTTCAGTATAAGCAAGCATCTTATACAAAAGCATCTGTCAAAGACATTGAAGACTGGGTCAAAC
>JAFGVN010000036.1 GCA_016937975.1 Clostridia bacterium | reverse complement strand
TTGTGCATAATGGTAAATGAATTCGTGATCACAAGTGGTAAAGAAATTCATGAGCGAGTGGTAAACTTTTTCATTGACATTCGCAATCAAAAGCAAGGTATTGGAAAAGGCATAATAGATCATCTTATGAAAGATGAACATCTTTTATTTGGACTGACATCATCTTTTGTTGCACAGGAATTTTATGAGAAGTTAGGCTTTAAAAGACATAAAACCGCAGTGGCAAAATATCCAGGTCAATCTACATATTTGGAAGATTAAGAGCAGATCATTTTGTTCTTTTTTTTCATTCATTAAATAAATATAAGGGAAAATCAAAATATTTAGTGTAATAGGCATTAAATAAAAAAGACCTAAAGGTCTTTTTTCACTGTTCGTTTTCATCATGCTCTCTACTTGATGATATTTTGATCCAAGGATAATTATAGAAACTTAAAACAAAGTTTATAATACAATAGAGTAGGAATGTTGAAAAAAGTATTCCGACGTGTAACTCATAATAACCAGGTTTATTAAATTTCCAAAATGAAAACAAAATTATCAGAATTGATATTATGTCCATCGGAATAGTCCACCAATAAATATTTCTTTTTAAAATGAAAATAACAAAAAAAACTAAACCAATTGTTCCAGCAACTAAAGCTGATAAAGTTGTACCAGGTTTATAAAAAACAAAAACGTATATCGTCAATGGTACTAATATTATTCTAAGTAATATTTTAATTAATCTTTTCATTCCATTCTCCTTTTTAGTTAGACTCATAATATTTGCATACAAACTCTAATTTATTAGTAACGTTGAACTTATTGTAAATACTATTCAAATGTTTTCGAACGGTAGATTCAGAGATAAACAACTTATTACTAATTACCTTATCCTTTTTACCTTCTATTAACAATTCCGCTATTTCTTTTTCGCGTTTTGTTAAAAATAAATTTTCAAACAATTCAGATTTTTTATTTGAAATCTGATCGACATATTCTTTGGAGTAAAACTCAATTAATGCTTTCCATAAAAAGTAATTTTCAACTGATACATTATCTACGATTGCTACAACATAGCCAATAGTTTTATTTGCGCTTACTGCTATTGTAAAGAAAATATGTTTGTTCATATATTTAATGTTGCGAGTCTTAGAAAACATTTCTTTATTGTTTGTCATCCATTTTATAATTGCTTGGTTATCAATTCCAACATGATACAAAACATCGAATTTTAAATTTATAATATCTACTGAAAACTTACTATTCTGATAAAATTCACTCACATTATTTAACTGATCTTCAACAAATTCCAAGCCTTCCATAAAAAAACCTCCCTTTCTATTATCAAGAAACTATCATTTCATTTACCATTATATACAATAAAACGTTAATATAAAAGTGTTGAAATCAACACTTAACATTGACAATAATGACAATTATAGAAAAACACCTCACATATTACTCTATTAATAGGAGGTATTACATATGAAAAAAATAGGAAAAAAATTAGTAGTATTAGCATTAGTTTTTGCTCTCGTATTATCATTTACTACACAAGCCTTTGCTAGTGAAGAAGATGGCTTCAGGGTTTATGGTAATGGTTGGACTGAACATTGGTATGTTTATCAAACCTACAGTACTCTGCTACAACTAAGAGATGCATTGGAACGAGAAAAAAGCCATTTAGAAGACTTAAACGAACGAATTGACAAAAATAGTGTGACGCTCGCTTATACAGAAGCTATAGGTTATTCAATTGGGTCTGCTGCCACTGGATATGCAGCGTTTTTTTGCCCATTTCTATGGATCGATTACGAACTAGCTTCAATCTCAGTAGATATGGGTTATTCCGCAATATCAGCATGGGCAGCACTCCCTGACATTATAGAGATTGAAGATTCTTTAGATGCAGAAATTGACATTTCAATGAAACGTATTAATTCATTGGAAAAAAGTATTAAGCAGTTTGTAGCTGTATATAACGGATACTACAATGCAGGATTAATTTTGACAGTTCCAGGTGGATATTAATTAATAGCAAATTTACTACAAATACAAGTACGACAACTTAAAGTGTGCTTGTATTTGTTATACCAGAATTCTGCGTCTCTGGTTACGCTTACCTTAAACAATCGATTTCTGTAAAAATAGAATTACTTTCCGTTCTATTTTACCATAAAATTACTTGCTAAAAACACATCTTGAGCAAATTAAAATCTTAAACAAGACGATTATGAAAGTTACACATGACAAATAGACCTTAAAACATACATCAGATTTTTCATTACTTATGATAGAGCGCGTATATAAATACCTTTGTAAGGGTATTGCTCTGGCAATTTAAGGATTTTATACCTTGCAGTAGAAATGATTTTTCCTGCTAAAAATACATATTTCAATCTAAATGTCTTTATTTGCTGGCGATATTCTTTTGTTCTCATGTACGACATTTTAAACAGCAGAAAAATATTGTACGTTAACATCATTAACTGAAAAATCGCTTCGTTAGCCCAGAAGGAATGAAGAATTAGATTGCCGACATTCATATCGTATTTTGATTCTTTAATATAGTTTTCGCAGTTGCCTCTTTTCTCATAGAATAATACAACTTCTTCAGAAGATAAGGAGTCATCATTTGTCACAAAGAAGAAGTGGCGATATTCCTTCTCAAATAATGTCATTTGACCAGTTTCGCTGTTTTCCTTAAGAACTTGTGATACTACGATTCTTCTATTGTCATCCCACTTATCTAATTTTGTAAACAATTCTCCTGTAACTCTACCTTTAAACCCTTTTTCAAAGTATTCATCCGATGGAACTTTTGATATTAGAGTCGCATATGCTTTTGCCTTAATGACATATTTGCATCTTAAAGACTCAATGGTTTTGATTATTTCTTCATCAAAATAACCACTGTCCATTCGAAAACAAATATCTAAACCTTCAAAGTGGATATTGTCATAAATTTCTTTAATGAGTTCGGACGCACCATTTGCTGAATGTGCATTGCCACTTCTAACAAAACCTGATATGTAAGCCTTTAATTCATCGCAAAATGCAAACTGGATATTGTAGCAGTTATTGCCTTTCTTCTTTGGATTATAACCTTTGGCAGTTCCTTCTTGATGACCTTCCACATTAATGACACTACTATCAATGTCAATGGTAATCTTTTGCAGTCCACTTTTAGAAAGCATATGGTTAAATACATTAAAATTGACTGTTCTTAACTGGTGTGTTGTACGGTAGTCGAAGTTTTTAAGGAATCTAGAAATAGTTTCAGGTGATTTAACATCGATGGCCATTTCATAGATTAAAGGATCATTGTACAGCAGACGCATTCTTTCAAGTTTATCAATGCCAATGAAGAAGCCACAAAGTAAAGACTTTATGTGATTCATTTTAATCTTATTGATAGACGGATTATGAAACTTCACCTCCTCATCAATCATCTCAAAGATACCTTCAGCATCAGTGTGATTATATAACATTAAAGTTCCTGAATTTGAGGTAAGATTCTTTTCGCTGAAATCAATTTTACTTATCATGAATAGCCTCCTTTAGAGTTAATTTCACATTAAATATTTACCCTAAATCAGACTCAAAAAACTGTGAATTCAATAGTTTTTCTTTCACCCAATGGGTGAAATGGATTGATTTCCCTAGGCATTGATATTTCAACAAACAAAGCAGTTTTTATACTTTTTCAAGCAGAATGGGGGTTTAAGAATTTTTTGTACAGCTTTTGTCCATGAGCCATAATGCTTTTCATAAATTGAAGAATATGGATGAGTCCCTTCCATATTAAACATTACTCTTGTTGGAGTGCATTTATGTTTCTTATAGAACTTTAGCATATAGTATTCTAGCTCACTTTCAGTGTATTTAGCTATTTTATTTGGTTTTAAGCCAACAAGTCTTAATGCTTCTTTATAACCTGCTTCAAATTTATTGTAAAAGATAGATACAGAAGGGTAATTTTTCTCTTTTTGAAACTCAGATAAGGTAGGTGTTCTACCAAGTTTTTTGCTTAGTTGCATTAAATCATTTAGTGCTTCTTCTTTTGAAGTAATTGGACAGTTTAAACTTAAACCAGCTTTGGCTATTAAATAATTCCATTTATACTTATTCCTAAATCCCACGCATAATGAGTTAGCTTTCGCATATTTTATGTACTCACTATATGTAGGAGTTCTACAGATTTCTTCTGAGAAGGCTTTAATGTGTTTAACAACTTCTTGTTCGTAGCATATATTTCTTATGCAATCAAGACCTATTTCGCGCAGTATACTACACCAATCATCAATAACTCTGTTGGTTTTATAATAATAATCATGTTGTGTTGCAAAAGTTTCATATTCACTTCATGTCGGTGCTCTCCCATTTAATTCTTTTAATTTTAAGATACCCTTGATTACATTTTCTTTATTAGCTTGCCATTTTTTTAAATTTTTTTGAATATTGAAATTACATACAGATATATGGCTTTCAATTACATAAGTTATTGCTGATGATAAACTTCCAAATACAGAATAATAGTTTACTAGGTTTATTGAATGAAGCTAGGTCAGAATGTTATAGAGCTGACGAGTTAGAAGAATTCTGGATAAAAGGTCAAATTGAAAGGATAACAGCTGAAACGAAAAGATTCGTGGTTCAATATAGTAATGTGTGTAAATGATAAGTTTGACTATTAGATTTATGCAATCTGGTTGTCTTTGTTATGATTTGATTTTGCTATAACTTAGATAGGAAACTTCAAATATCCTGGTTATGGGACGTTCTGATTCGTAGGGAGTTAACAGAAGGAGCATATACCTCTTATTCCGTACGGCGAAAGACGAGTCGTTTTCACTGTGAGAAAGAGTATAGTTACTAGAAAATATTTAACCTAGCTAATTTCTAGTTTTAACAACAGTGCTGGCGACAAAAAAGTAGCATGATCAATGCCAATGTAAATGCTAATCGATAAAGTACTTTATTGTTATTTTTAGGTACATTCATGTTAAGTCTCTCCTAAAAAAGTTCTGTAGATTTACAGAATTTTTTAATAACTTGGTTGATTATAGTCATTTATTTTGCTCCTACCAACTCTGCCATTTCCTAAAATATGGAGTTTTCATTAAGACATTGTCATCATAGGCAAACAAGCTAACATAGAAAAAGGCTTTTCCTGTTGGACCTGGTTTACCGACATATACAAAATCTACTGGGCACATTCCTGGATGAACATTGAACTCTTGATAAACATGATTAACTGGGTTATAGAAAATTTCAGCTCCCGGAGAGACCTCAGTGTATCCAATTGCCTGACCGGTATAGCTATCGTGGACATCTAATAAATCCATATTACGAATTCCCATTGCTATACCGTAAACAGAACCGCTATTTTCTATTTCAGCTACAAAATAGTCGCAGACATCTATATCCGGAATTCCTAGCATTGAAATGGTATCGCTTTTTTCAGCGATTGAAGAGATTCCATTAGCCTTCTCAAATGCTAATAGTTCTTCTTCACTATATAATGTCAGGTTTTCTATTCCAAAGTCTTTTGCAATTTTATAGACCTCTGTTTTTGTTAGCTTTTGCTTTTTCTCTTTCTTTTGATACTTTATTAGCTCTTTTGTAAGCTTCTCCATATTCTCTGAGCTTACTTCTTCTATCTCACCTGTTAATATTGACTCTCCCATAACATCTGGCTCATTCGCAAATACATTAACCGATAGTATCATCATCAAAATTAATGTAATCAATAGTACTCTTTTCACATTTTCCTCCAATTCTCTATCACAACCAAGTAGTTCTATGCTAACTTAAATTCCTTTTTTTGTCAATATATGTTACAATATGAAGAAACTATGTGAAAGGAGAGACAAAATGAAAGTCAAAGAACATAAATCTGCTTTTCTCTGCACATATTCTGACGAGAATACTGAAGAGATGACATTCATAGCATTAAGTGATTTGCCTCCATATACAATGGAGATGCCTTTAAAGTTCAGTTTTATTGAAACAATAGTCTATCGGAATATCAGTAAGCATCAAGGAAAAAACAGTCTAGAGTTCTATGAGATTGATATTGAGTGTGTTAATGATCCCAAGTATAAGGGATTCAAAGTTTTTACACCTGAAAATATGCTTGATGAGGACAAAGTAAGAATTGTAGAGGAAATAGATGAATCCAATGAAAATCTGAAACCTCCATCTCATAGTGAAATAAGGAGATTTACTGAAGCGTATAAATTAGAACTAGAAAAGAAAAATGTGACGAGGTTATCAAAACTTGAAGTGAAGGAACTTAAATCTAGACTTCATATGGATCATATTCAACTTCTTGATAAAACCTGGATGAATGAATAGATGGAAAACCATCTGACGATACTGTGGATGATAGTTTTATGCTTCAGAGTGGATAGTCAAGTCTGCGAATAAGGACGATAACCGTTTGTCCTTATAGAGTTAAGTTGTAGCATCTTATTACGGTTTAATTTTCATCACCCTACAAATTGAAATAGCTCACAATTTTATCCTTGTTGTTGGCATGCTTCTTTCAAATCATCTGATTTATGTGGATGCTCTCAATTAAAGTAATAGTAAATGTGGAAGTAAGGTATATTTTTCTGATATGCATATGTAACAAGGTAAAATAAAATGATTCTGTTAGAAGTAGGAGAAATGGAAAAACTTAAAAGTTTTTTTAGGTGTATGAATGATATAGGGTAAGGTGAGCTATGAAACTTAAGCAATCAATTATCGGAATAATTGTAAATTTTGTAACTGGTATTATTGTAATCCCTATGCTTTTAATAGGTACTTATTTTATAAACAGAATAACATTCCAGTTTTCAGTAGAAGGGAAGTTGAATATAGAATCATACACTGAGCTCTATAAGTTTGAATTAATACCTATAATTGTAAGTTTATTAGTTAGTATATTTTTAACAATGTTTTTGATCGAAGTATTTATAAAAGCTAACCCGCAATTTTATAGAATAGAAGGGAGTTCACTTGTAACCAGGACCCTGTTTACTAAACATGAAATAGAATTATCAAAGTGCAGAGTTATGAAAACAGAATCATTTTTCAAATTTAAGAATATTTCTAATGAGACTATCATTAAAGGTAAAAAAAGTATTTACCTTTAGATCAATATAGATTTATAGAAATAGAAAAATTTATTCTTATTATAGAAAAAGGTGGATGTATTGATTCATAATACACTTAAGGGTACCTGAAATATTATATTTACTAAAGAAAGCAAAATAGGTTTATTTTGTATGTTCATCCCTACATCTTGAAAGTTAAAAGCCTGAATGTCAAAATGATGGTCCGGCTATTTCTATATACATCAGCAATAATTGATTGGCCTTCATACTTCGGACTGTTGGCTATGAAAAACCGGATAGGTTGGGCTCAAAACGTTCGTGACGATGGCTCTCAGCGTCCGAAATACTCATAACGAGCGATTTTGATTCTTTTGAACATCGCATTTAAATTTATCACAAAACTAAATCAAGATTTATGTTTAATCTCAGCATTATGGATTATAAATAAGTGAAATTGAGTTAGATTAATAAGATCAGAGCATTGTATTTCTTCATTAGTTTTTGCATTGTGTGTGAAGAATAAATGTAGGTGTTGAAATATTAGTGGTTCTAGGTTTTCTTCATCAAAAAAAATAAAACATTACCCTAGGTGGCGTTGCAAATGCTTACAATATTACACCACAAGACAGTGTCTTAAACAGACAAGGTGATCAAGCCTACATGGAGAAGGTAATCCGTGATGCTTGTCAAAGCGGTAAGCATGTGACGGACTTTGAGGCAATTATTTCTTATGCCAGTACCACAACACAAGTCCCAAGTCATTACAGTTATACTTATAAAATTGATGGTGAACTCGTGGTTGATGCCTTTGACAACACCAATCCTGAATCATATCATGAAGAAAGTCATGATATAGCTGCAATAGATACCAATAGCAATGGTATTGTTACAATAGCTGAAGCGAAAACTGCAGGTTTTAAAATGCCAATTACCTCAGATCACTGGTTGTATCCTTATATGGTTGACGGTGATGGTGATGGCATGGTAGGAGAGTAATTTTTCCGATACCCCTCTGACTGAAATAACAATCAGTCAAAGGGGTATTTTTGTAAGATGAGGGTATAAATCATATAAGAGGAGGTATTTATGTTTTATTATCTTCATGTGATCGCTTATTTAATTTACACTTTCATAATGTTGAAATTGATTTCAACGAGTATCTATTCTTCCTTTATAGAAAAACACTATGTTTTTACAGGGTTAAAAATCTTTGTTTTTATCTTTTTGTGTTATGAAATCTTTAATGAATACTTTAAATATCTGAGAAAGAAAAAAACAGAATTAACAAAACAACGCCCCAATCATCATACAACTTGGACCCTTGTTTTGATTTTCTTGGGAACAATGCTATCCTTTACATTAAACCATACATTTCATCTAGGTGCTGTTGTCTCTTCAAGTCTTGTTGGAATACTGGGTGTATACTTCTTCAAAACCTATCAGGTGCCCATTTACTGCGGTTCCTTTGCAGGTATGGTCAGTATCACCATCATCCCTGATTTTTGGATGGTGAGTCTAGTAGGTCTGTTAACGGGTTTGCTGTATATCATAGGTCAAGAAGTCTTTAAGGGATTTGGTGGTAAGTTAGGTGCAACGGCATATTTTGGAACACTTTTAGCTTCTTTCTTAAGTGGTACTTTAGAACACTCTTTGGAAGAAACCCTTGTACAATTAAGTCCATGGATGTTTGTGTTTTTCACTTTAGGAGCAATTTTGACTTTCTACTTGAATGTAAAGTTTCACATAGGTGTGGTACTAAGCTCAAGTCTAATCGGCTTAATGGGAGGTGTTTCATTACCATTCTTATTTTCAAATGGGTCTACCATGGCGCTTACTTTGTTTTGTGGTACTTTTATAGGGATGTCCGCAGCAGAAAAATTATGTTTTAAGAAATGTATCGTCTTGGCCAGTTTATTAGGTGCCATTATATTTGCCTATACATTGCCTTTTTTTCCCGGTTTGGGAGGAAAACTAGGGCTAATTGCTTTTAGCGCCAGTGTGGCAACAGCTGGCTATTATAACTTGAAAGATCAATTTATAAAAAAAATGATTATCAAGTAGAATAATTTCGAAATTTTCAGATGATTTTTGAAGAAATACACAATTATTTTAGGTTATATCGTATAATTAATGCATGAGTATTTCATTTGTGTTGAAAGAATAATTAATAGTCAAAATTATGGGTAATGAAAGATTATACATCATCTTATAAGTTTATGTACTAAGGAGGCAAAGATGTCTAAAAAGAATTTGGATCCCACACAATTATGGAGAGATAGAAAAAGAATACTAGGATTACCTTTAAGCTTTACAGTTTATACATTAAAAAACAATCGCTTGTATTTACGTGAAGGTTTTTTCAAAACAGAAGAAAATGAATTACTTTTGTATCGTGTATTGGACGTCAAGTATGAGTCTACTTTAGGAAACAAGATTTTTGGCGTTGGTACCCTTACTTTGTTCACAGTGGATGAGACCCACAAGCAATTGGTGTTGAAAAACATTAAGCATCCAAGTAAAGTAAGAGATCTTATCAGTACAGAAGTGGAAAAGGAAAGAGCAAAACTTAAAATCAGAGGTCGAGAGATTTATGGTGCTTCAGATGCTGTACCATTGGATGTTGGTGGTGATTCTGATCTTTCCCCTGACTTGTTTGACGAGTAATGGTACTTTCAAGAAAATAAATGAAACCTACCTTTAGTGGAGGTTTAAAAACTATAATGAAAAACTGAACCTATCATATCAATAGAGATAGGCTCAGTTTCTTTTTTACTCAATAATTTTTAAGTTTTTAAACCATAGACTTGGATAATCATTTACGTCTGGTAAATCTTTGTAACCAGAAAGCATAAAGTTATCAACTGTACCACTTACCTTGATGGTCTCACCGGATTTAAGTCGGTCCAGAGCGTCAGAACCGAGTTTTTCTTCAATGGTATATCCTTGAACATGGTGATAACCAGTTAAGACATCCATTCTAAGTATTCTATTTTCATAAGCATACTTCCAATGACCAAGGGAAGGGGTTGTGATTTCCATAGCAATCATTTCTGTACTTGGCATGAACTTAAGGTAACCTTCAACGGTTACATTCGCTACAAAAGTAAAATAAAATCTTTCATCATCTTCATGTTTGTAGTTGATGTTGACGCCATTAATGGTATCACCTATTGAGAAGTCATTCATATCCAACCATTCTACAGGTTCGTCTGTTAGGGTCAAAGGTAATAGCAGAATTGACGGTTCGTGATTTTCGTTGATTGATTCTTGATTAATTATTTTAACAGGATTTTCTATAAAGGTTTCTTCACCAGGATCTGCATGGACTAAGTGTTTTGATACCACATTTGCAAAAGTTTTCTGGGTTGTATCTCCTGATAAGGCATAGATTTTTTTTGAAAGCTCATGGTTTTTAAACATGATTCTAAGACCTTCTTCAAAAGTACTTTTTTCAGTGACTTTGTAACTTATAAAGTAGCCAAAAGCTTCTTGAACATTGGATTCCATTTGACCCTCTTTTCTAGGGAAGGAAATGGTGTTCTCCTCTGTAACCAGGGCATAATCCAGAAGGTTTTTAGCGTAAAAGTCATAATATCTTACAGCATCATAAAGCTTAGTGATAATGCTGTCAGCAAAGGCTTCCTTTTTTCCTTCTACAAACTCTGAGCGATGCTCTGAGTAGTAATCAATTGCTCCAACAATGCCATTTGTATCGAAGACTTCATCAAAGGCCATTAAGGTATCATCTGTGCCATAGGTAAAGATCGTTTCTTTCAGTTGGCTGATGGAATTAAAAGGACTGTTGTCAACTTCCTCAACCTCAAAGGTATTCTTGTTGGCATTGAATGTATAATAATATTCTATGTTTCTATAATCATAGACATTTTTAAACTCGTCTATATATTGGCTTGTGAGTATAACCTTGAAAGCCTCATCACTTAAAAATTCATAGGTAGAGGAAGTCATTTCATAAGTATCCAATTCGTAATCCAATATACTTTTTTCATTTAAAAGGATTTGTGGTTTCACTAAGGCTTTAATTTCACCGTCGATGTACTTGAAAACAGACAAAGTTTGACCTGATTTCTCATGGGTTTCAAACAATGAATCCACCAAAATCAAATTGTGATCCAAGATAATTTTAGTATCCAAATTGCCTTGAATAGATGATTTTAACAGTTCGTAAGTGCCTTGATCATCTAAAGTGAGTACTAAAACCTCTCCTTGTACTTTTGGTACAATAAACAATTCTTCAACAGCATTACCATTGACATTAAGATAAATTGTAGAATAGTTTTCATCCCATGGAATGTTTTGCTCAGTTAAGAAGTTTTCAACCCTTTCTAAATTTTGTAATGCTAAAAAATCAATTTCAGGTTCTTCTATTTTCGTGGCATTTGTTTCTGTTTGATCTGAACACCCAACGAAAAATAGTGTTGTAATTAATGCAAATAACCATATAAGTCTCTTCATCTTTTCCTCCAATTTACAAAATCGTTAATAGAGTAACATAAAAGAAGATCTAGTAAAATAGCTAAAATAAATAAAAAAACGATTTAAGAAATAGTTAAGGAAATAAAGTGATATCAAGGCTTACATGGTATTGCTAACTGGAAAAGTATACGCACAATGACGCCAGTTATGTACATCTTAAAGAAACATTTTCATGATTTATACTGGCTTAATGGTACAGGAACTGAAGAAGAGGGTATAAATGAGAACAAGAGTTTTAGAACTTATAAAACATTTACTTTTCCAAAGTAAAAATTTACTAATCAGAAAGGTTTTAAAATGAATAAAAGAATGAAAATAGCTTTAGTGAGTGGTATGAGTTTAGGCGTAATTTGTATTGTTGGTGCATTTGTTCGTTCAGGATTTGAAGCATCAGTCAATGATCTTTTTTCTCTGTGGTACAATAGGGTTATTATTGGTTTGGTCATTGGTGCACCATGGCAGAAAAGAAAATTACCTGTAGTGTTGTTGCGAGGCGGATTACTGGGATTAATGGTATCTTTAGCCTTTTACAGTACAACCGGTTTTTCAGACACAATTAGTTTCTTGGCGGGAATGATTTATGGTGTGATCATAGAAATCATTTTATTTAAAAAATCATAGAAAAAGACCTTAGAGCTTCCATCTAAGGTCTTAATTACTTCTGAGCAATTTTTTATTAATCATAGGATAAACGTATTTCTCTAGAAGGCAAAACCTCTGTTATAGCCTTTTTCCACTGTTCGCTTTCCCATGTTCCAAGTGCTAGATGGGTTGTATAGTATTTTTCAGGAATCGGATGGGTTCCTACAACTACTTCCATACCATATTTTTCAGGTATGAATTTCATAAATTCAAACAAATGGGGACAGGGTGGATAGCCTACAACAAAACCCGTTGCCAAGTGAATAATCTCTGCACCATTTTTCTTCATTTCTTCTGGTGCATATTCAATATTTCCGCCTGGACAACCACCACATGTCGTGTAACCCACTAATTCAACTTCTTCATGGGCATACTTCTCAAATGCACCAGATCTTTCTTGTAAGGCTTTAAAACATTTGCCACCTGCACAAGTTTTATATCGATCACAGATTATAATGCCTATTTTTTTCAATGAAATCACCTCCAGTTCTAGTTTAACCCCAACGTTGAAGAATAGCAACATTAATAGCATATGCTAATTTGATTGATGATATGGCTTCTATGAATAACCGGGATAGATTTGGAATCAGTGAAACTTCTAAATAAAAATTACAGTGTATTCTCGAGGAATGTTACTTAATTCAGAGTGGTTTAGGGCCATGTAAGACCCTTGTAGCAAAATATGCTTTAGAAAATCTTCCGACTTGAATATGGAGTATTTAAGAAAATATGATAAGATAAATGAGAGAAGATATAAGGAAGGTGGTACAAATGAAAAAGAGATTTGAGTTGGTGTTTGTTGTTGTTTTTTTGTTGAGCCAATTTACAGCAACTGTTGTTGCAGATGATGAAGTAAAATCATTAAAAGAAGGCTTTTCACTTTATGGTCTTACAGGAGAGGTTAGTTACATAGAAAAGATGCCCTATGAAGGTTTTTTACAGTTGGAAACTTTAAACCAGCTTCGTTTTGAATTTGACAGTAATGGCAATATGACACCGATTAGTCAAAGCTTTAGTTTTGGACAAGGTATTTTTCCTGAAAACTTTGATCTTGGTGATATTACCATTACAAAAATGGGCACAACCATTGGCGCAACAGGATATTTGGATGAAAAGCATATCATTAATATTGAATATCAATTTTACATTGATATGGCCTACTACTATGAAGATGGAAGTGGGCATACCATTACAACAACTTTGCATTATCAAATGGAAGATGGAACAATCTCCGGAATGTATGGCATTGACAACTACCACAAACTAAAACCTGCATTATATGATATTACCATAACAGGCAATAACTTTAATATTGATTTTGTGAAGGATTTTGGAGATGGTACTGATCCTGTTGAATCCAGTAAGCATTCAAGTCTTGGATTGCTGCATAGCCTTAAAATGACTTTGGAAGGTGTTGTTCTGGATGTTCCTGAAAAAGTAGATTCAGATATACGCTTTAGTGCTTTGGCAGGTGAAGTTCAAGTCGTTTCTGCAGAAGATCTTGATGATGAAGCTTGGGAAATGGGTATGTTGGATATGATTTTATATGTGGATGATCATATTAAAACAGGAAGTGGCGATAGTTTTGCAATTTTAAGTTTATCAGACATGACGACCTTTACCATGAAACCCCAAACTGAAATTGTATTAAGTCTGCCCCCTGAAGAAAGCAAATTGGCAATAGTTTCAGGTAAAGTTTGGGTTAATGTACAACGGGCGATGAAGGGGCAAAGCCTGGAAGTTGATATGAGTCAAGCTGTAGCAGGTATTAAGGGTACAACCTTTACTGTGGAGGAATCAAATGGTCTCTCCATCATCAGTCTTTATGAAGGTGAATTGGAAATTACTGAAAAGGCAACAGGAAATAAAACGACTTTGCTTGGTGGTGAATCTATAGCGCTCCAAAATGGTGTCGTAGTGAATCGAGTGAACTTTGATCGTTCTGCAGCACTTTCAGAGTGGGCAGGTTATGATGTGATGGTCCATGAGCGTTCCTTGGAGGATTTTGTTCAATCCATTAGTGTTGAGCAGGAATCAGATGATGTTGTCACGACAACCGATGCTTCTGCAAGTGGTACAGATGGCGTTGTTTCTGAAATGACAAGTACGACAGACCCTGTGGTAGAAGAAAGTGTTCCAGCTGAAAACAATCAAATTTTACCTCAGGAAGAAAGCAGGAATGAAGAAAAAAATGAAAGCTCAAGTTTTCTTGTAATAGCCCTTGCTTTGGGTATTACATTAATCCTTGCAGTTGTTATTTTGAGCCGTAAAAAGAAAAATAATTCATGAGAAAAAATAAATCCGTGTCCCTTTTGTAAGGATACGGATTTTATGTTTTGAAATTAAATTATGCAGCTTTTTCTTCTTTCAGTTCTTGACTAGCACGCTCTTTAATCATAAATGCAATGATTAATCCAATGGATGCAGCAACTGCTGAAATAATGAAAGTCGTTGTAAAGGAACCCGCAACACGTTTGATTAAGATTCCTGTTAAAGCAGCTAAGCCATAGGCTTGGTATACAACACCGTAGTTAGAACCGTATCTAAATGAACCAAACTCTTGATTTGTAAAAGTTGGGAAAAGTGCCAAGAAGCCACCATAACCTACGGCTACACCAGCAGCAGCAATGTAGAAGATTGCTACATTACCAGCCATGAAGCTCAGTGATAATAAAGATGCGATTGTCAAAACAAAAATCGCTTTCAGCATGTTTAAAGTACCAAACTTATCTGAAAGTGTACCTGAAACCAAACGGCTTGTTGCATTAGCCAGTGCCAATAATGAAATCACACCGCCTGCCACGGCTTCGTTTAAGCCACCAACTTCGATACCAATATTTTTTGCAGCACCTAAAACTAGAAGTCCAGGAATCACTGCCAACCAGTACATAACCCAAGTTAATTTGAATTTCTTTGTTTTGATCATTTCTGAAGTTGTATAATCCAAAGGACCTTGTGTTGCAGCCTTCTTAACGAAGTCAGAAGGGTTGTTTGTAAACAAAGCACCTACAAGAATCAAAACAAATGATAATAAACCGAGAATCATGAATACTTCTGAAACCAGGTGAGTAGATAATAATCCTGAAAGTACTTCTTTAAAGATAATACTGCCACCACCAAACGCAGCCACTGAAAGACCTGTGATCATACCGCGGTATTTCGGGAACCATTTGATTAATGTGGAAAGTGGACAGACATAAACGAAACCAACACCTGCACCTGTAATCACACCATAAGTTAAATACATCAAACCAGGTGTTTTAACGAATGAAGATAAAATCAAACCACCACCATAAAGGATGGCACCAATTAACAGTGCAGGTCTTGGACCTTTTTTGTCAACCAGTCTACCTGAGAAAATGGTACTGAATGCAAAGATGAACTGTGCCAAAGCATAAGGGAAGAAAGTTTGATCCCCTGTCCAACCATACTCTGTTTGTAAAGCAGTGCTGAAGATACTGAAAGCATAAAGTCCAGCGATTGTGATTTGTGCCAATAAAGCACCAATTAAAACTATATATTTGTTTTTGATTGTATACATTTTTTTATTCCCTCCTCATAAAGATGTAACATAAGATGACAATAAACCTTGGAGCTACTCCAAGGTCAAGGATTTTTTTCAGGTCTTTCTTTTGAATTATGTTATAATAAATTCAAAAGGCGGAATGAAAGATGAAAGACAAATTTCTTATAGGAGAATTAGCTAGACTTTTCAATATCTCCACAGATACATTAAGACATTATGATAAGATGAATCTTTTAAAACCGGAATATGATACCATAAACAATTACAGGTATTATGATATTCGAAGTGTTTTTAAACTCAGTAGGATTCTCTTTTTAAAAAATCTTGAAATTCCCTTAGGGGAAATAGAGAATTACATGCAAAATAAAAATGCAGATCGTCTAAGCCATATGCTTAAAAAGAAAAGTGATGCTTTGGATTTTAAGATACAACAGCTAACAAACCTGAAACATAAGATTCATACCAAGTTGGACCTTTTAGATCATGCGAAAACCAAACTCGGCAAAATCTATGTGTCAGAAATTGATTATCGATATGGTATTTTTCTGAAGACCTTAGGCCTGTCTAATGATTATGAAATCAAGCAAGCCTTTAAAAAACATCAGCACTTCCTAAAAATGAGTTCCTGGCTGGTAGAAGGGCAAATTTATACCTCCATTACCAAACCAGATATGGAAGCGGGTATCTTCAATCAGTTTCAATACTTCATAGCAATTGATCCCTTGGACAATGTTTTTCAAGAGGAACTTGAGATTTTTCCAAAATCACAGTATGCCTGTATGACTGTCATTGGACCCTATGAAGATTTGATCAAACATTATAGAATCTTAGTGGATTGGATTGATGAAAATGGCTATGAAATCGCTGGTGACTCCATTGAGAACAACATAGTAGATTATGACTATGCTGATTCTGCAGATGAATATATCACGGAGCTTCAGATTCCAATTCGTAAAGCGAACATTTTATAAATCCATGGAAAAATTGAATATTGTGTGCAATCAATAAATAGTTTATGGCTGTTAAGCCCTTGTTTATAAGGGTAATAATAGAATCAGTTTGTATAAGTGAATTATCATTTTATTTTTTTATAGGAGTGTATCGCTATGAAACGTCTAACAATAATTTTAATCATCATAATGCTGGTAATCCCTTCAATGAGTTTTGCTGAATCTAAGGAAGTGACAGCTTTCATTGTGAATTATGATGTTACTGTAAATGGTGAGAAAATATTAACGGAAGAAAGTCAGTATCCTGTATTAAATTATAAAAATATCACATATTTCCCCATGACATATGATTATTTAAAAGGTACAGGTTTAAAAGTAGATTGGTCCAGTGAAACAGGTTTACACATCTATCAAATCGATTCGGATAATACATTTGAACAGAGTTTTCTCGGTGGAAAAAATGTTTTAGGTTCTAATGTGACCGCAACTATTGCAACGTATCCTATTCAAGTGAATGATGAAATCATAAACAATGCTCAGGAAGAATATCCTGTGATTACCTACAAAAGTATTACCTACTTCCCAATGACTTGGCGTTATGCCGTTGATAATTTCAATTGGAAAACCAGTTGGTCCAGTGAAACGGGTTTTATGATTAACGCTGTTAAGGAAAGTACAACCCAAAACATACCAACTGAAAAAGAAGCCTTAACCAGAGAAGCAGTTAAGCAATTGTCAGATGCTGTTGTGAAGTTGGAAGTGGATTTAAATGATGATTCAAGTGCAACAGGAAGTGGTTTCTTTTTAGATGCAAAAGGGACTTTGATTACAAACCATCACGTCGTAGAGGATGCTAAGTCTATAAAAGTACAATATGATGATGGCTCTTATTATTCAGGTGAAGTACACTTGTTGGGTTTCAACAAGACTTTGGATTTGGCTTTATTAGATCTGGATGTAGAAGATGTTCCATTCTTAGAGGTGGGGGAAGGCTCTAGCTATAAAGAAGGGGATCTTGTTTATGCGATCGGTAGTCCGTTAGGGGTTCTGAATGTTTTTTCAGAAGGAGAGATTTCTGTTATAAGAAGCAATGATATCGAAATCACTGCACCCATAGACCATGGTAGTTCAGGGGGTGCACTCTTCAATACTTTTGGAGAAGTTATCGGCATTACTTCAGCTGTTTCTGAAGATGATTCCAAAGTAGGGTTTGCTATTAGAATAGAGAAACTTGCTTTTGTAGAAATACAAAACGACTTAACCATAAGTAGTTTAGCTGCCACTTCTGATCAAAGATTGAGTTATGTTAATGGTGACATCTATGTTGGTAGTGTTAAAGAGGACATGAAAGATGGTTATGGTGAATATTACTATGATGATGGCAATATTTACAAAGGTGAGTGGCAAGAAGATGTTAAAAGCGGCTATGGGGAATTTTCATGGACGGATGGAACCTTGTACCAAGGTCAGTGGGATCAGGATGACATGAATGGCTTTGGGATAAAAACTTTCATCAGCGGTACGTCTTATGAAGGAGATTTTCTCAATGGCGAATTTCATGGTAAAGGTACTTTTAAAGTCGTCGGAGGCGATCTTTATGTTGGTGATTTTCAGCACGATGAAATGAGTGGCTATGGTATTTACACCTGGGCAGAGGGCGATCATTATGAAGGCAATTGGTTGGAGGATCAGAAGAATGGTTATGGTGTTTACACTTGGGCTGATGGGGGATCCTATGAAGGTAATTGGTTAATGGACCAGATGAACGGTCAAGGTGTCTATACTTGGTCTGATGGCAGTTCTTATGAGGGAAACTGGCTCAATGACCAAAGAGATGGTGAAGGCGTCTATACGGATACTGATGGTACTAAACATACAGAAATTTGGGAAAATGGTGAGTTTCGTGAAAGCTCATATTTAGAGGCTTATGATGTGGTAATGAACTTCTATCATTTATTTGAACTTAAAATGAAGTAAAATGAGAAAAGAAGCAGAAAAATTTCTGCTTCTCTTTTTTATAGTATAGGAATTTACATTTTATAATCAAAAAGATATGCATATCTAAGTGTTGGAAAAGCTCACTAAAATTTAATTGT
>JAFGVN010000035.1 GCA_016937975.1 Clostridia bacterium | reverse complement strand
TTGTGCATTAAAATAGAAACAAAACAAAAATACAGAAAAACCATGCTACATCAAAATGTCTTTAAACATTTGATATTTGCATGGTTTCTAATATCTATGGGTAATCCAATTAAAAAAGCTTATTTACCGACAACCCCTTGATTATAGTTCTAAAGTCATATCTCCATCTTTTATCCAATTGAATTTTTTTAAAATCGCACTAAAGATTAAAGCTAAGAGTGCAGGCAATAGAAAATGAACAATCACTATTGGCCCATAAATATTAATTCCTGAATATCCCAACTGTTCCATAGCTTCAATGGTTCCAAATTGACCTACAAATCCACTGGTGCCCATTCCCGAACCAATAGGTGTATTTTCAAGTTTGAAGAGTATGGTTGCAATGGGACCGACAATGGCAGAAGCTAAAATTGAAGGAATCCATATGCGATAATTCTTAACGATATTTGGCATTTGAAGCATGGAGGTTCCAATGCCTTGTGAAAATAAGCCTGACCATCTGTTTTCTTTAAAACTAATGACTGCAAAGCCAATCATTTGCGCTGCACAACCTGCAGTTGCTGCTCCAGCAGCTAATCCATTTAAACCAAGCATGATGCCTATTGCAGCACTGCTAATCGGTAAGGTCAATGCCATACCCATGAGTACTGATACCAATATGCTCATTGGCAACGTATGTAATTCTGTGGCTGAAACAATCATTTGACCAAATCCTTGCATCAAAGAATCAATGTATGGACCAATCCAAGTCCCAACAAGACTTCCTGCAATAATAGTTACTGAAGGTGTAACCAAAATATCAATCTTAGTTTCCTTTGAAACCATTTTACCCAGTTCAATCCCAACGACCCCAGCAACAAAAGCACCTACCGGACCACCTAACGCACCACCAATAGAACCTGTCAAGGTGGAGGCAAAAATAACCAAAGGAGGCGCTTCTAATCCAAAAGCAACTGCTACAGCAATAGCAGGACCGGTCATTGCTCTTGCTGCAGGCCAAATGGTTTCACTTAAAATAGCAATATTCAATTTTAATCCGATTTGATTTAAAATGCTTCCGATAATTAAAGAAGCAAATAAACCATAGGTCATATAGCTCAGCGCTGTAATCAAATATCTTTTTGCAGATATTTCTACATTCTTTCTTTTTAAAAAAGCTTTAAATTTATTCATAAACCTATCCTTTTTGTGTAAGACTCCTATACTCTACTTATACACTAGGAAATAAAAAAGTACAACCCAATAATCCTTTTCATTTAAATTTTACAGGAAGAATCCCATTACATCAGATCTATTGCAAAGGTTCTTTGATGATTATTGACAACCTCTATCTTCATTTTAAAATCACCGATACTAAAACTATAATGCATATGGCTATGAAATACATGTCTATCACATCCAAAATATTCAGCCCAAGTAAAATAGATCAGCAATTAAAGGCAAAGTTAATAGTTTATTTTAATAATACCTCATCGTTTTAGATGGATTTCATTACTTATTATAATCTCAAGTATAGATAAAAAGGACTTTGATTCGTATATCCCTAATCAATGTCCTTTAAATTATTAAACTATCTTTTTATGATTGTTTTCACTCAATTGAGAGAATATGATTCCATGCAGCTCAAAGAGCATTTTCAAGGCTTCTTATACACTCATTGTCATTATTTTCACCTTTTATTTTTCTCTTAACCAAAAGCAGTCAAAAGTCGGTCATTTTAATTCATTCTTTCGTTGCATTATTATTAACAGGAATGCTATAAACATTTGGAATTGTAAAATTACCATTTTCTGAAGTCTTAATATATTCAATTATAGTATTCTCTGAAGATACTACTACTCTTAAAAATCCCGCTGATGGAAGTAGTACGCCATTTTTATAACCGTAAGTAGTAGCGTCATTCACACTGTTTCCCGGAGTACCTGGCTGTGGCACAAGCTGATATATTAAGCCATTTAAGTCTTGTTTAGCGTAAAAATGATCGTGTCCATGAAATACCACGTCAACACCATATTTTAATAAAAGATCATGTATTGGCATGTCCCAACCTGGCCGCATTTCAGAAAATTCATCTATTCCAGCTTCTGAGTTTCCACCCCATTCAAAAAATTCTGCTGCCTCTGCCCCACCACGGCTATCTTTGCTTATTCCACCAGTAAGGTTATGAATAAACACAAATTTAAAATCTTCACTACTATTTGACAGTGTATTGTTTAACCACTCATATTGGATTTTCCCAAGCGTTGTAGCCCACCCACCTCCTCTGCTTACAGATTGCTCACTAAAAGCATAAGGATCAAGTATAATAAACAAAGCGTTGTTTTTTGTAAAAGAATAATAATTTGGATTGCCATTATTAATTGGGACATCGTGATTACCAGTAACCATTTTTATTGGTAGAGTCCCAAATTTTGAAAAATATAATGCAACCAAATTGTTGCGTATAATAGCTTTTTCAGGGGATTTTCCTAGTTTTTCTAACATTGAGGTATCACCAAGATCAATTAAGAAATGTGGATTCGATTTCAAAATATTATTCGCTGTCATTTGCAACAATTCATCTTGATAATTTTCATCGAAATGTGAGTCAGCCTCAATTGTAAAAGAAAAACCACTAGCTGGTATTTCATTCATATCCATAGCTGAAATGGCACCAACGCCAATACTAGGAGTAACAATGTCGATGCTTTTATTTTTGATGTTATCACTTGAAATTTTACTTTTTTCTGTTTTGTTTAAAGATTCATCATTCTTCCCATAACTATTCAATATATCCTCAGTCTTTTTTAAAACCGTCACATGATGATCAGAATCAACACGATAGCTATACACAACACCTGTTGTCTGATCTCCACTCGCAACAAGATAATTTCGATTATAATCGACTTGAACACCTGACTCATCAACGCTCACATTCAAAAATCCTGAATTGAGAAGTACATCTCCTGTGAAGTACTTAGCATTCAATTGATTGTCCGCAATTCTTTCAGCAGGTTTAGGAAGGGTTTGATAGACAATGCCGTCTACATCTTCTCTTGCAAACACGTGATCATGACCTTGAAAGAATATCGTTACGCCAGTATCTTTCATAACTTCCTGTATTGGCTTCCCCCAACCTGGACGTTTCTCATCAAACAAATAATTGCCCTTTTGATCATATCCGCCCCATTCATAAAGTTCAGCGATATTTGCACCACCACGAATATTTCCAATGGCATGATGGGCAAAAACAAACTTATATTTTGCATGACTGCTTTCAAGCGTATCTCTAAACCAGTCATATTGTGTTTTTCCTAATGACCATCCCCATCCATCACCTTTCAAGTCTTCAGATGCACCATTTTCACTATATCGATAGGGATCAATAGAAACAAATAACGCATCTCCCCATGTAAAGGCGTAATAATTCTCTGGGCTACCTATTAAATCTTCTTTTTCTAAATTACCTGAATAGAATTGGTCTGGGAAAGGATTTAAATAGTAGGTTGTTCTTGCAATTGTACTCTTGGCTGCAATATTATCTCTTGTACCATCAAGCAAAACACCATATTCACTTTCATGATTCCCAATAGCTAAGAACAGCGGTGCATTTCTTGTCACCATATCAAAGTATTGAAGCTGCTGGCGATAAATTTCATTTACGTCTTCTTGAGTAAGTACATTGATATCATTTCCTCCATTATCCATTAAGAATGTATCCCCTAAGTCAAACATAAAATCAGGGTTAAATGCTGCGATTGTTTGCATTGATTTGAAATATAGATCAGAATCCGCTTTGTTTAGCAAATGCGAATCTGCCTGAATGACAAAGTTAAAACTATTCCCACTTAACTTCGGTGTAGAAAAACTATACTCCTCTGATTTTGAATAATTAGACTCATGGCTTCCCTTAAAATAAATGACGTAATAATATTTTTTATTCGCTTCTAATCCATTCAAAATAAACTCAGCAGGTGTTTTGTAATTACTACTTTTTATTTCTGTTTTACTGGTATATACACCAGAATTTTCACCATATGCTACGAAGACATCATTTTCTGCATATGTTGTGATACTGGCTGCAATACTAGTATAAGTAGGCCGCCCAAATATAACAGTACCATTAAAGGATTTACTTTCAGCATAGGTTACGATAGTTAGTCCATTTTGGCAACCAGTAGAAAGAAAAATCATGGTGGATATCATCAAAATGAGAACTAGCTTTTTCACAATATCGCCTCCTATTTTTTTGCTGGCTTTGAATTACTATTTACAGGAGGCTGCTTAATTGGGATAAAACTTTCAGGAACCTTATATTGTCCAGCATCTGTCGGTAAATCTCCAATTCCAAACATGTAATCCACATTCGGTAGAACTGGCTCAGCAACTTCGCTAGAAAACATATAAGCGCCATTTGGAACAACATCTAAATCACGCAATTCATAAAGTGCTTTCTTTTGCTCCACTGAAAGACTCTCATGAACTTGTGAAAATCTTAATGCATATAGCGCTGAAACTTCACCATCTAGGTAGCCATATCTCTCAATAAGTTGATATACTTTTTCTTTATCTATGGTCCCGCCCACTTGTGCTTTTCTTAATTCTGTAGATACTTCAACTCTAATATTTGCAATTTCTGTCATTGCATCTTTTTGCTCCGTAATAATACTTTCAATCATTTTTCTTTGAGAAGGGTTCAAAATTTCTAAAAATTCTTTCCCTTTATCACCAGTAATTGCAGTACTGATAAAATAATCAGGATTGTTCATAGCGGGGTAGTCTTTCATGAAGAATCCACCAAAATAAGTACCATGACGCTCTGGGCAAAAATACACATCCGCATCAATACTTCCTTTGTACCAAGAAAACATTTCGCTAGCATAGGTCATAACAGCAACAAATTCGGTATTCGTCATGGATCTTTTTAAAATTTCATCTTCTTCGACCACAGGCCATGAATTAAAATCGTTGAATTCCATAATTGCAAGGTATGCCTTTTGCTCTTCTGTAAAAGAATTAATAATCTCACCTACAACGACTGCACGCTTGTAACTTAATTCTGCATCAGTCTTATATAGATTAGCTGTGTAATTAGCTACAGCTTCTTGGTCAAGACCATCTCTGCCTTCAAGACTTTGTCTAAATGCGTCCATAATAGGAAATCGATTATAAGCAAAACTGATATATATTGGCGCTTGTTCTTTAGCAAGCGCAACTAGCTTTTCCCTTTGCTCATCATTTAAAATAAAAAGCATATTACTTGCTACTCTTGTTAAAAACTGAGTATTATGACCATATCCAGCAACATCAACATCACGCATATACTGAAATCCAAAAAAATCCGCAACTTTTCCTGGTGGCATAAAACTATCAGCACCTGAGCTTCCAGTTAAAAAAGCCAATCCTGAAAAAGCAATAGTCGAAAGTTGTGCATTATCTGATAAAGCCTGTTCTAATGAGTAACTTCCACCTTTTTTCTTTTCTGTTACATCAGATTCAACTCTATTTTGTACCTTTTGATCACGACTTATAGGCATCAAACTTTGACTGTTTGATACCCCATTTAATTGCGATTCTGAATTCTTTAATATCGTATTGGCATTTGCGGTTGAACATCCAGTCATGACAATCAAATTCAATACTAGGATTGTGAGAAAACTTTTTCTTATCATATCCTGTTTCATAAGAGTTCTCCTTTCAAAAAAAATGTATTTGAGTTAATAGTTATCCTATCTTCAAATACATTTTAATACTGTTTTATGAAATTGATGTGAAATCAACTTATATTTTTAGGCAGATCAATCTTGAACTCGATGCCACCTTTTATGCTTTCAACACTTATAATGCCGTTGTGCAATTCGACTATCGACTTCACAATAGATAGACCAAGACCATGTCCCTCATTTGAACGAGATCTAGCTTTATCAATTTTATAAAATGGATCGAATATTCTCTGTATTTCTTTAGCATCAATATTATTACAAGTATTGAAAATGTTTATCTGTATTTCATTGTGCTTTTCTTTTGCATAAACTCGAATATATTTGTTTTCATCATTATATTTGATGGCATTTGAAACAAGATTACTTATCACTCTCTCAAAAAGGGCATAATTAGCTTTTAATTGAACCTCAGAAGTCTCTTCATATAGAAACCTTATATTCTTATCCATGAAATCAACAGAAAATCGAGACTTAATCGACTCAATTAATTTGTTAAATGGAAAAACTTCAATATCCTCTAAAACATAATTTGCAGCTTCTAACTTAGATAGTTCCAACATTTCTATTACAAGTTCGTCCATGCGGTCACATTCTGCTACAATCGTATGAATATATTGATGGTGCATTTCAGGACTAGAAGCAACACCATAGGCTAATCCTTCTGCATAACCTTTAATCACACCTATAGGTGTCTTTAATTCATGGGCCATATTTCTTGATAATGTCTTTTGAAACTCTATGTCATTTTGCATACGATCTAAACTCATCTTGAGTTTGTCTGATAACGTATTAATGCTTTTTGCTAAAATACCAATCTCATCTTGATTGTTAATAGCTACTTTTTGATCAAACTTCAAATTTGAAATACTCTCAGCTATGCGACTCATGGTAATAATAGGCTTTGTTATTTTACTAGAAAGTCGAATTAGAAAAATACTTCCTAATATCAGCATAGAAATTCCAATAATAATATTAAATTGATTTGAGATAATTGCACTTTCCTCAATCCCTTTCATTTGCTTAGTTAATATTATAAACTTTCCATTTTTTGTTTGAGTGACATATACAATTTTGGAAGTTTCATTGCTTTTTTCCACAACACTATAAATTTCTTTTTTGTTGCTGCTCTCAATCAATTTTTCTATCTCATTGGGTAGTTTACTAGTCGCTCCACGTATAGGATATGATGTAAAAATCATTGTATAATCAAAATCAGCAACTGCTACTGAAATCCCTTCAGCTCGATCAATTGCTTCAATTTCCTTTTGAAAATTTACATCTATCATCATTAAATTTTGAATTTCTAAAGCCTGTTCACGTAAAAAATCCTTGTTCTTAATGACATAAAACTTTTGAAGAAACAATAAATTTAAAATCACGCTTACAAGCATGAATGTTCCCATAAATATTACAAGAAAAACAAAAAAATTAAGTCTAATGCTCTTCCTCATTTTCCACCTCAAAAATATAACCTGTACCCCTGATTGTTCTAATATAGTCACAACATAATCCCAATTTATTTCTTAGCATTTTTACATGTGCATCAACTGTTCGCATATCTCCGTCAAAATCATAGCCCCATATATTGTCTAATATTTTTTCACGCCCCAACACAATACCTTTATTATTCATAAAATATACCAACAAATGATACTCCTTATTGTTCAATATTATTTCGTTTTTTCTCACCCAAACCCTATGGTTTGAATAATCAATCACAAGATCTCCCATTATTTGCTTTTCCTTATTTTGCTTTTTCACCGTTCTAAGCAGTGCTTCAACTCGAGCGACAAAAATTGGATAAGAAAAAGGTTTGGAAATATAATCATCCGCACCCTTTGATAATCCTTTAACTTCATTTTGTTCATCTCCTAAGGCCGTAAGCATCATAACAGGAACATCACTTTTTTCTCTAACATCCCTTAAAACTTCCCATCCGCTATATATTGGCATCATCACATCAAAAATACACAGTGCAATATCCATATGGCTAAAAAACAAATCCATTGCTTCTCTACCATTTTTTGCCTCTAAGACATGATATCCCTTTTGAGTCAGGATATCACAAATCAATCGGCGAAAAATACTGTCATCCTCAGCTATTAGTATCTTTATTCTCAAGTAACTATCCCTCCTTACAAATATCATTTTACTCTGCCTATATGAAAATTATGTGAAATTCGAACATGTAATACACTTTTATGCGATCTACTTACCCTATTTGGAATATTTTAATACACCCATTTATATTTTCAACTAAACAACAATAGATAATCATATAATACAGTTTCTCAATAAACATAAAATATAAATATAGTATAATAAATCATAGACTCCCAGTATACCCAAACTGAGAGTCTATGACTTAAAATTTATTCCGAATATCTTCTTCGATAACAGTGATGACAATAATAAACAGACTTTATATCACCATCAGCAAATTGGAACTAACAAATGTTACTTATTAAAACCTGCTTTCTATTCCCATTCCACCGCTAAAATTAATTTCCTATTAATTCGTAAATTCTCAAGGATTCCAGCTATTTGCTATGCTTCAAAATCATCAAAATAAGTCAATAGGTACCACCAGGATGCTTATAAATGACTCTTTTACTCTTCCTTTACAAAGAAATTTTCTAGATTCAAGAAAATCTGAATCATTTCACCTTTGCTGAGTTCCCGTTTTGGTAAGAAACTGGCATTTGGTGTTCCTTCAAATATGCCATTGTCTGTTAATGTGTATATCGAGCCATAGGACCATAGGGAAAATTCGCCTTCATCAATATATTGTTTATTCGTAGAGCGTAGATCTAGTAACTTCATATAAGAAATTGTATTTTCTGCAATGACAGCCATTTCTTCTCTAGAAATAATTTGATCTGGTCTAAATGTATTATCCCCATAACCACTAATAATGCCAAATCTATAGGCAACGGTTAAATAAGATGATAACTCATCCTCTTTATTTACATCACTAAACCCTATTGGTAAGTCATATCTTGATACATCAATACCCATTAAGCGTACCATTAATGCGGCAGCTTCCTTCCGTGTTAAATCCGAACTTAAATCAATATTTTGACCTAGTATTTCATTTAAAGCATAACGACCAGCAACCTTTGTTGCTACATCATAAGCCCAGTGATTTGATGAATTTTTATCAATTAAATCCTTATTATTCTTCAAAATCGTATAGTATCCATCATCCTGATCATATATCTCGATATCTACAGTACCATCACCGTTATCTATAATCTTACCAATGACTGGTGTTATTTCTCCTGTTTCTGGATTGATTTTACCAACACCGTAATTTTCTAAGTCTTCATCACCAAAATCTTCTTTTGATAAAGTAGTCGTTGTTTTCTCATATGAAGTTGGAGAAGCATCCGGTTCATTTTTAGAGATATCTTCATTTGAATCCTTTTCATGAGATGATGCTTTAGGATTACCTACTTGTATAATAGGACCTGTTTGTTCACGATCATCATTTTTTGGATTTTCTTCAATTTTCTTCTTTACATCATTTTCAAAGTTTTCATCTTCAACAGGTACGCCTACTTTTCTATCATCACTTGAGTTATCCTCTTCTTCCTCATTTGATGTCGGAGGAGTCGTTGGTATTGAACCACTTGGCAATGAACCACCTGAACTCACAACTGCTTCACTTCGAGTAATCGCAACAGCGTACACATTTTTTGTACCGTCTGTTGAAGTTACAATAACTCTAACTACATTCGCACCTTCATTTAAATTGAATGAATCACCTGAAAGAATCGATTGACCATTAACTTCAATCGTTAAACCAGAAGAAGGATCTTCAGTTGTTGTATTGATTTCCAGGTTACTCACATTATTTGGTACAGTTAGTACATAGTTATTTTTACTTTTATCAAACTCAGGACTCATGCCATCTTCAGATAAGTTTAATGAAGATAAGTATGCATTACTACTTTGAGCTGCTGCTTGTCTTGTGATTTGAATTGTGTAAGTCTTTTCTGACAAATCCTGTGCAGTTACTTTAACCTTTACAGTTTGAATGCCTACATCTAGAGAAATGTCTTCATCATCAAGAACGTCATTCTTTGTTACCTCATACGTAGCATTCACACTACTTAGAGTAGGTATTAATGTTATTAATGATATGTCATTTGCAACTGTAATTGAATAACTCGTATTACTACTTGTAAATCCAGGAGACAAAGTCTGATTCTGACCATCAGCTGTAACAGTTAAATTAGCTAAGTCTGCATCTGAATCCAAAGCCTGCTCTGTAACATTAACAATGTAACGCTTACTTGTACCATCTTCTGCAGTCACAATATAAGCAAGAGGACTTGAAAAGTCTCTCAAAACGCCTATTGCTGGACTGACAGATGAAACATTCGACAGGAGTGTTAAGGTACTCGGTGAAATATCTATAAGGTTTGTACCATTTGCAACAGTAATGGTTATGGTACCAGCACCATCGTTTATAACAGCAGGACCTACTGAGCCGGTTAAATCAAAAGCACTTATTCTATTTTCACTATTTTTCGGATCATCATTAGTAATGCTTATTCTGGCTTGGCTACTTGTAATTACGCCCCCATCACTTGGAGATGAAAGTTCAAACACCAAATCTTTTTCAGCATTAAAAATACCATTATCAATCGTAATAATATCTATTGTTTTTGATACTTCTCCATCAGCAAAAGTTATACTGCCTGAGTCTGAATTGTAGTCAGTACCACCAATAGCAGTACCATCGATTAAAGCATAATCAACGGTCATTTCGCCGCTTGTGATAACCGTTCGATTAACTGAAACAGTAATCGTATTCCCTTCAACAACCGTATAGTGTACTTCATCAACAGCAAATTTTGCTACATCATCAACCGCTGCGATGGTATCAAAAGAAATTGAATCTGTGTAAATTGGCGTATCACCATTATCGCCATCTAATATATAACCTCTAATATAATAAGTTGTAGATTCTGTTAGACCTGTAATCTGCGTACTATAGGCGCCTATTATTGCAGGATCAAGGCCCTTAAGGTTAACTTTGTTGTCTGCTATGGTTGGCTGATCTGCTTCACCATAAACAAAACCATATTCATTTGCATTATTTACTTTACCTAAAGATAAAATTTCTCCAAAAGCAGAAACACTTTGAGAAGCAATTTGGTCAACAGTGATTGCTTCTATAGCAACACTTTCAACAACATGTACATTTCTCATCACACTGACTTCATTACCCGCGTTATCTGTAGATGTAAAAGTCACATTTGAAAGTCCAACTAGGCTCGTATCAATGTTATCCCCCGTTACAACAACACCATTACCATCATCACCAAGAACTGTAGCACCAGCATCAGTGTAAACCTCGTCCACTAACAAAAAGACAGTTGCATCTCCTGTTAGTGTAATAATAGGGGCTGTTTTATCTACAATTAAGGTAGAAGAATAGGTACTTGTACCATGATAGTCATATGGATCACTAAAAGAAACAACAATGTTGGTGTAATTACCCTCTTCCAAAGAATAAACATCCCATGAAAGTGTGACATTTGCATCAGCTGGTTCTGTTGCTGGCGCTGTTAACGTCATAGTTTTAGTAAGACCATTTAATTCTGCAGATACTGTGACAACATCCATGTCCGGATCACTAATTTTTAGCTTTAATTCAAATGCTTGATTAAATCCTGCAATTTCAGATCTAATTTGGTCAGCATCATTTATCAAAGTTCCTTGTACTGGTCGATTAGAATAAAGTGTTTCCATTATAAGAGTGGCTGGTTCAGTCAAACCATCTTCATTCTTAACACCGACCCACACTTCATAGGCATTGCCTGTTGTTAAGCCTTCAATTTTATATTGAAGGTCTCTTGACCAAGCTAATATTCTATCGCCTTCAACAGATGCTTTGTCTTTGATAATCAACTGATATTTCTGTGTATCACCAATCCTTTCAAAAGGACTAATTTCTAGGTCGACACTTGTAGCAGTTCGATCTATAACCGAAAGGCTTTCAGGATAAGCAGCTCTAGTTCTACCTTCACCTGCTATGGACTGAAGGTTTTCTTCACCATCTGCATTGACTGCGCTAATAGTATAGCTGTAAGATTTATTGGATTTCAAGCCATTATCCGTATAAGTTAAACCACTAACAGTCCCAACATAGACTGTATCACGATAGATTTTATAATTACTTGCACCTACTACTGAATCCCAAGAGACGTCTAATGCTACAGCACTATCAGGTGTAATAGTTGGTTGATTCACTTGTTGTAAAGCCGTCATGATGGACTCTGAAGTTGACCAAGGCGATTCATAACTTGTGTTTGCACCATTATTACCATTTCGTGCTCTAACTCTTAGATAATAGATTGTGCCTTGGCTTAAGCCATTAATATTAACAGCTTGATTACTACTCCACGCTGTCGATGATGCACTAGAAAAATCTGATGAAGTATCATATTCAATACTATATTGAACACCGGCTTCATTATCATCATCTGTAATTGTAACATCCACTTCGGTTCCATTTTCATTTGGTAAAATAGATAGTGCAGGTGTTACAGTATAGGTATATTTAATGGTTGATGCCGGTGATGCATTAATGCTTTCACCACTCGTGTTAACCCCTTTAATGGTATATATCACATCATCATTAGGATTTAAGCTTGTATCCGAGAAGGCTTCTCCCGATACATTGATTAAAAAACTTCCATTTCTGTATAGATCGTAAGTCGTTGCACCAGTCACACTATTCCATGATAAATTGATCTGGTTTGATGATACAATTGTTGCAACAGGCGCTATCAACAAATCAGCTGGAATGGTTCGAATTGAACCTATGATAGGGCCAAATCCAGTTTCAACATTTACACTATTACGTGCCTTTACTCTAAAGTAATATAAGGTCCCTCGATCCAATCCTGTAATGGTTAGATTATGATCAACATCAGGATTTGTCCATGTTAGCGCTAAAACAGCATCTGAAAAAAGAGGATCTGTCGCCTTTTCAACATAATACGCCGTAATATTAGGATTACCATACTCCTCTACTGTTAAAGTAATGTTACCGTTCGCTTCCGGATTGACTTCCAAGACATCCGGTATTGACGCTAGCGTTACATCTTGATCAGATGGCGAATCATTAGAAACACCACTTGCATTTCTTGCTTGTACTTTGTATTCATAAATTGTATTTGGCGTTAAAGTGTTGTGAATATAAGAAGGATTTCCTTGGTCTGCAACCGTTAAATCACTTTCCAATATGGCAAAACCACCATTGTTAATATTCACATAGATATCATAGGTGATAATAACTGTATCTATACCATTAACTTGTGTCCAACTTAAGGTGATTTGCTCATCACTATCTACGGTTACAGTAGGTGCCAAAGGAACAGATGGTACCGTTAAAGCTGACCCTAAATTACCGTAATTCGTTTCAATATTGTCACCATTTCTTGCTTTTACTCTATAATAATACGTCTTATCATCGTCTACAGTATTAGCAGCAACTGTATACGTATTAATACCTGCACCAAAAGTAGACCAATTGCGTTCTATCGTAACATCTCCACTAAAATCTGATGTGGTAGATTCTTCTATTAAGTATTCAGTAGCATTAGGATTGTCTTTTTTATCAATTGTGAGTATTAAGTCACCATTTTGTTGAGCTTGTACAGATATAACATCTGGGACAGCAGCAGCACTGTATTTTGAAGTAACACCTGAAGCAACAGAAGTTCCAGAATTGTTTATAGCTTCTACTTTATACCCGTACTGTACATTAGTTGCTAATCCCGTATCCGTTACTGAAATACTATTCGTTGCACTACCACCTAGGATTAAGACATTATCTCTGTATATATTATATGTTATCTCCGGCGAGTCAATCTTTACAACATCATATCCATTAATAGTCATTTCACCTAACGCACTAGGGATTACAGTCGGCGCACTTGGCACTGGAGGCATTGATAATAAGTGATCTGAACTATCCGCACTAAAAGCAGTTTCTACACTAGAACCGTTTCTTGCTTTAACTCTGTAGAAATATTCAGTATCTCTAGCATTTAACAGACTATCTGCAAAGACAATTTTACCTGAAGATAAAGTCAACCAGTTTGCCACAACTTCTACTGAAGAAAAATCCCCATCTACAGTAGATGCTTCAATATAATATGTTGTCGAAGCAGGGTTACTATTGGCATCAACGGATATTTCTACATTGGATCCATTCATGACGACACTTGTAATGGAAGGTAGATTCGCTAAGGTATAAAAATTGGTATATGAAGAGTAACCTGTGCCTCCAGTATTGGTTGCATAGGCTCTTAATGAGTAATAAGTATTTGGTGTTAATCCAGTAAATGTATTTGAATAGTTTCCACTGCCTGCTCCGCCTGAGCTATAGGACAAGTCACCTGAAAATCCCTTTGCTGATATGGACAGTCCTGATGCGTTAGCAGAAACAGTCGCTTCAGTGCTGGTAATCCCAGTAGCATTATTAATAGAAACAGTTGGAGGACTAGGTAATGTTGTGAAACTGCCTTCATTACCATATGTTACACCTGCACTATTCGATGCAAAGGCTCTATAATAATAAGTCGTATTTGCTGAAAGTCCACTTAAACTACCATTAAAAGAGCGAGTACCTGTTCCCGAACCAACGGTTGTACCCGTTGTTGGATTGCTAGATGTCGAATATGCAATACCATAAGATACACTTTGACCACCATCATTTGTAACAGAACCAGATACGATTGCCGAGTTGCTTGTGACACTTGAATGAGTGCCTGTTGTAACAGAAGGGGCAACAACATTGGATTTAATCACTAATGTAATCTTAGTATTAACAATATCACCATTGCCAATTGATGTTTGTGTCCAAGTGATAACATATGTACCCGGCGAGGCACCACCAGGTATACTAGAAAGGCTCCATGTTACACCACCTGGAGTAGCTGGTGTGGTTGCACCATTGGATATAACAAAATCTCCTGCCTTGATTTGAGTACCAGCTATACCTGCCGGAATAGTAATAGCACTTTGTGTGAAATTACCTGTTGTAGAACCCGTTGTTACGACACTTGTTTCACCTTCATTGATTTCAAAAGAACCAATATCATAAGTTGTTGTTACAGCAAAAACACTTGTTAATAAAGAGATCAGTAAAATTAGTGCTAATGTCACAGCAACGACCTTATGCTTATATTTTTTACTAATGTTCCTAATATTACTCATATTGACTCCTTTTATCTTCTTCATCATAATAACTTGTAACGATTTCAACCAATTTGTCTTCTTGCTCCACATTTAACTCATTTAACAATGCATGTTTTGATGTCATCATTAAAATATGAGCCAATAATATACTTTTCTTTTCACTAGACTTACTAGAATATCTTTCCAGTAGCGCATTGGCTTCATTTAGGTAAGATAGATATTGACTATACTTTGAATCTATCTTTTCCTTTTTCATTTTTTTTATAATCTCCACTAAGCGGCTATGGTCTTCCGTACCATTTTCTAACTCAAACATTAACAGAATCATTTTTATTTCATGATCATCAAACTCATCTCTTAGCCACTCTAAGTGATAATCATCAATAATGCTATTAATAGTATTCTGATCAATCGTATTTTTACGCGTATCTATTTTTTCTAATACATCTAAAGCATTTTGTAATTGACCTATCTCATCTTTAATCTTCATGCCTTTACTGAGCAATATTTTATCTTTATCTTTAAAATCCATTGCCAAGAACTCTTTGATTTCTTCTAAAGTCATTCCAATAAATTTTAATTGTTGGATATATTTCAACTTGTCCAAATCTTCTTCATTAAAGTACCAGTAGCCATTGCCGTCAATATAAGAAGGTTTTAGTAAATTGATTTTATTATAATGTCTAATGGTCTTTTTTGTGATTGTGGCAATATCAGCAACTTCTTTAGTCGTATATATTTTTTCTCCCATACCAAACTCCTATTCCCTTTAATAAGTCAATTCTAATATGAGCCCTAAGGGCTCAGTCAAGGGATTTGCGATAAAACTTCCTAGATAAAATAAAAAAATAAGTCTCCACATCAAAAGATAACTGGCAGAAAACTACCAGTTATCTTAATAATTAATTTGAATTGCCTTCTAATTCTTTTAACCATTCCTCTAAAATAGTTATAAACTTATCAGGTTGCTCTTCATGTGGCATATGACCACATGCTGAAATCACCTCCATTTTCGAATTTGGAATAAGTTTTGCAATTTCCTCACTGTCTTCAAGCGGGACTATTTTATCATTCTCTCCACTTATTACTAAGGTAGGTTGTTTGATTTCATTCAGCCTCTTACTCACATCACTTGGTTGAGTTGACCATGCTTGTAAGTATTCCCACATCGCTAAATTCCAATTATTGATTTCTGTTTCTCTTTTACTGTATCGCATTCTCTCTTCTGTCATTAATTCTTGATTATAGAAAGTACTTTCGTAAAAACCATCTCCTTCAGATAATATCGATGCAAGTAAGGGACCTAAATGTTCCACCTGAGGTAGTCCAACTAGCCACTCTGGAACGCTTTCAGTTACTAGGATCGCTGGATCAACAAGTATCAAGTTTTCTATACGATCTTCATATCGAATGGCTGCCTCTGCTGCAATGACACCACCAAAAGAACTCCCCACTAAAGTTGCTTCTTGAATATCTAAAGCATCCATAAACAGCTCTAGTTGTCGTATTGCAGATTCAGTTGTATAGGGATTTTGACCCGTCCACTCTCCTTCTAACACTTTTTCGCTATAACCATATGGTAATTGATCATAGGCATATACATTCCCTTTTTCAGAAAAGAAATCCATGACTTCACTCCATGACTTAGAATTGTACATGGATCCATGAAGTAGAATGTAATTTTTGTCACTACCCTCTTTCTTTTTGTATTCATAATAAATATCTAAACCATCTGTCCCTTCAAAAGGAATCGTAACGATTGCTGAGTTCTCAGTAAGCATATCTTCAGGTTCATTGAGTCCAACCCTTCCTTCTATAGGTATCAGCAACGGAACGACTAGAATAAGTAAAATAATTACACTTAGGATTATTAGACTTATTTTCAATATTTTATTTTTCATTAAACACTCTCCTTTTCTATGATATAATTACTATAAATCATGACCTAAGGGCGAAGTCAAGGAGGTTTTAACAATTATGAGATATTCTTCATCAGATCTAAGTAATATGGCAAATGTGACGAAAAAGACACTACGTCACTATGAAAAAATGGAGATCCTCATTCCATCCTTAATAGATAGTAATGGATATTGGTATTATACTGATGAAGACCTTGATAAGCTTCAACTTATTAAGAATCTACAGACTATGGGGTTTTCATTGAAGGAAATAAAAACGAACTTAGATACGGATTGTCAACTTTTAAGAGAACTGCTTTCTGAAAAGTTAAACTATATTAATGAGCAAATGCTTCAATTAGAATTGGCAAAAAGGATGATAAAAAAAATAAACTCCAGCACAGAGTTAAGTGTTTATGATGCAATCAAAGTAAGTCTAGACGAAGAGCACTTGTTATGGTACAAAGAGAATCTACCAGAAGATCAATATCACTTGGTCTTGGATATGATGAATAAACCTGAAAGTCTTGATGATCATAATACAATTATTGAAATCATAAAATCCACTAAACCATTAATAAAGAAAAAAAATCCACTGCTTCTGGGAGAGAAAATCCAAGAAATATCCTTGATATTTAAAAAATATCATCTGACAGACAATACAGTTGAACTTTTAGTGGAATCCTTTCTCAAATCAAACTTGGAAGGACCTTTATCACTGCGTATTTTAAATGTTAAAGAAGTCGTTTATCTACTTGAGATATTCAGGAAACTAGGTAATTGTTGACACCATTGATTTAATTATTAAAATTCCATTATTGTCTTTTACATCCCTGATCAATGGATCAGTTCATTCTTTGGTCAAGGTCTTTAGGGATTTTAAAAGCAACATTGATTTGTATCCCAATGTACACAACCAATCTATCTGCTTTCGGTCTTTTTTCTGGTCTACTCACTAAGGGACTTTCAGAAGGTGTAGCACTGGCTGATGTTATAAAATTGTGGAGAGAAAGATATTTCTTATATATATCATTTTAGCAACTTCAAGTGCATTTCTATCAGGTATACTATATGATATTATGTTTTGATTCATTATTTAATGAATACGAAAAGAAGCTCATATGACTGGGCTTCTTTTTAATACAACGCTTATATTTGATCGATATAAATTAACATTATTCTTCAATAAAGGAAAGAATTTTTTCACACACTTCTTTTTCAATATCAACAAATGGAGAATGACCCCAGTCGCCTTTGTAAACTTCCTTATTACAGGTTAAAGCAGATACAATGTTATCTCGCATTTGCATCGGTACTACATAATCTCTATAGCCATGAATAATGAGTGTGTCTGCTTTAATCTGTTTTATGTCACCGCTTCCCTCTACATACCCATTATGTTGGTCGCTGATATTGAAGTACATTAAGGCATAATCCACATCTACTAAGTTTCTTTGCTTTAACATATCCTCTAGATAAAGGTCATACGCACTTTCTTCTGGTTGATTGTGTGTATAAATCAAAGCATTCCATATGGTCTTCAAAGTTTCTTTGTCTCTGTTTTTATAAGCCATCAAAATAGGCAAAACTTGTACAGGGTCTTGAGATAATTCCTCTTTTGTTTTTATCAATGCATTCATAATCGGTTGCCCCGATGAATCTTTTTTGAAGATTGGATAACCAGTTATACCAACTGACTCAATCAAGACAAGTTTCTTCACTTGCTCATTTCTTTGACTTGCAATGAGCATGGCTACTCCTCCACCCGTTGACCATCCACCAACAGAATAAGCTTTGATATTTAAATAATTAATGAGTTCCATGATATCATCTGCAAAATCTTGTAGGGAGTTTACTTCATTTTTATAAGATGACTCACCAAAGCCTCTCATATCAGGTAATATAATACGTACATTCTCTGGTACATATTTTTCTAATACATCAAAATGAAAACTAGATGACATATTACCATGAATCAGAACCATTATATTGCTACCTTGTCCAAACTCTCGGTAAGCAATGGTATCACCATTTTTTAATAGATAACTCTTCACTTATATACTCCTTCCAATATATGTATATTCTACCTCTGTCTTTATATCATTTAACGTGCTATATATGCTTAACAACAAATCCTAATAATATAGAATTCAAAACATCTGGTTTTTCAAATATCGTCACATGTCCACAATCTGGAATAATGGCAAACTCTGCCCCTTTAATTTTCTCGCTAATAATTTGAGAGAACTTTATTGGTTTCAATATATCATTTTCTCCACAAACAACGAGTGTAGGACAAGTGATCTGATCTAATTCCTCTGTCATCTCCACATCTTCTAAAAAGGTTTTATACAGAGATACCTGACCATCAAAGTAAGAACTCGGTATGTCTTTCATACGTTCAGATCGCTTCTCCAACATAATCTTGTTATTCTGAATGTATGTATTGTGATAAATAGTCGGTAATATCCCTTGAAAGAAACTTTGTCCATCATTAGACTTTGCTAAACCTATCCAAGACTCAATGAAGAGTTTTAAACTTTCATCTAATTGACTCACTGAATCGATAATTGAGATAGTCTCTGTCCTTTCAGGATAGTCTATGGCAAGACGCATGGCTACTTCACCACCATAAGATGTACCAATAAAATGTGCTTTCTTAATACCTAAATGATCTAATAAGGCAATCGTATCGCCAGCGTGTATCTTAAAAGAATAAGTTCCTTTAGGTTTATCTGACATCAGTTGTCCTCGAAAGTCATGAACCAGTATTTTAAAGCCTAATCTTTCAAAAACAGGCACTTGAAAATCCCAACTGCTTGTTGAGGCCATGACGCCATTTAAAAATACAATGACTTGATTACCATTGACATTTCCTTTCAACTCATAAAAAAACTTCAATCCATCTTTTTCAAATACACTCATTATTTTCTCCTTCAAAAGGGCTCATTCTTCATATCAGTACATAACACCTTAGTATTGCTAATAGTAATATAACCGTTATATAGCTTTTTTCATCATTATAATATAAAAGCTTATTCATGAATAAATCCAATTTCCAATGCTTGATTTCTAAGTTCATCTCTAAAATCAGGATGAGCTATTGCAATTAAGCGTTTCACTCTTTCTGCAATAGATGTCCCTTTAAGCTGAGCAACACCATATTCTGTTACAACAAAGTCAACATCATTACGTGATAAAGTCACAGCAGCACCCGCTTTTAAAGTCGGTACAATCTTTGAAATGAGTTTTCTTGTTCCATCTGCTTGTTTAGCCATTGTTGTTGAATAAAGCGCTATAAAGGATCTACCATTCTTAGCTCTTTGAGCACCAATAGCTGTATCCGCTTGACCACCCGTACCAGAATACTGTACTGTTCCAATGGATTCAGAAGCACACTGCCCTGTTAGATCAACTTCTATAGTTGTATTAATTGAAACTTGGTTATCATTTTCTCCAATAACACAAGGGTCATTAACATGATAACCATCCCTGATTTCTACTGATGGATTGTTGTCTATAAAATCATACAATTCTCTATTACCTAGTGCAAATGTACATACGATTTTACCTTTGTTAACATTTTTATTTTTACCTGTAATTACACCTGATTTGACTAATTTCATCATACCCGTTGTTAACATTTCTGTATGAATGCCTAGATCCTTTTTGTCATGTAGGGCTGATGCCGCTGCGTTAGGAATACCCCCGATTCCCAATTGTATACAGTCACCATCATGAATATAATCTGCTATGAAATTGCCTATTTTTTTATCCAATTCGCTTGGTTCAACATCTGGCAACTCAGGAATGTCATAATCTACTTCTATCATATAATCAATATCGTTAATATGTACTTCCATATCACCAAATGTTCTCGGTAATTTAGGATTAATCTCTAATATAACCAAATCAGCAGCTTCAATCATTCTCTTCTCATATACATTACTTAAGGAAAGTGACACATAACCATGTTTATCAGGTGGTGTAGCATTTCCTATATAAATTGTTGGTTGATCATAAACCAATCGATTAACTGCTGCTAAATGTAAATGATTCGGTATAAAAGATACATTACCATTTTTTTGAGCTTTTCTCATAGGTCCTGTATAAAACCAGCCTTCCATATGGAAGTTATCCTTATAGGATGGATCTTGAAAATAAGGTGCATAGGCCATAGGTAAACATGTAATGACCTTCACATCTTCCACTCTATGACTGATGGTATGTAGTTTTTCTAGTGTCGCTTTTGCCTCTGCTGCTGCAAGTCCAGTCACAATAATATCTTTGGACTTTATTTTTTCCAAAGCTTCTTCAACCGTTATTAATTTATTTTTGTAATCCATTTTAAACCTCATATAATTTAATAAAGCCTCTATATGATGGTGATAGCATCACCACCATTTTTGAGACTAAGAAAAGAAGTAGAGTGTTATATAACATCACAAGCTATGAATGAAACTGTTCATAACCAGTATTTTAATTGCTTGCTATGTTTCATTGTTTGGCTCAAATCCACCTTTCAAAGAATAGGCAGTTCTTCTGCAAACACCATATACACTGTGTCAACTTCTATAACTTTACGTACTAACCTACTATTTCTTTCTAAACAATGCAACATAATTATTAACAGCACTACCACCTAAGTTTAATGTAATACCAATTTTAGCGTTTTTTACCTCTTCACCTATTGGAGTACCCATCAACTGATTGGTTGCTAGAACTGCCATCGAAACACCTGTTGCACCAACCGGATGACCTTTTGCTTTTAAACCACCAGATGCATTGACAGGCAATCTTCCTCCTGGATAAACACTTCCATCTTTGATAACATCAATCGCTTTTCCGGCTTCTGCAATACCGAGCGCTTCATATGCAAGGAGTTCAGCGATTGTAAAACAATCGTGTACTTCAGCAAAATCAACATCGTCTACTGTAATATTTTCACTTTTATAAAGTTCTTCCACTGCTTTTTTTGCACCTTCGAACTGGTAAGTGTCTCTTTTGGATATTTCCATATAATCGGTTACATGTATCAATGAAGACATCTCAACAAATGATTCCTTTAATGTTTTTGCATTTTCAGATGTTGTGAGCACGATTGCTGCAGCACCATCTGAAACCAATGAACAATCATGCAATCTTAAAGGCGTTGCAATCATTGGGTTCTTTTCATCTGATAGCGCTGCAATATCTTCATAAGTCCAGTCTCTTGACATTTGTGCCTTATCATTTTTAAGGGCATTTTTATAGTTTTTTGCTGCAATCATTTGTAGTGCTTCACTCATATCAGTATCTGAGATATCATATTTTTTTTGATAGCCTTTTGCAAATTCAGCAAACAAACCTGGGAAAGTATATCCTTCTTGAGCTTCATTCACTTGATGCGAAGCCATCGCAAGTACCTCTGTAACGCCACTTGTTCTAAGACTTGTCATTTTTTCTATGCCAACAACTAGGGCATATTCTATTTCACCAGTAAGGATTGCATTTCTTGCAGCTGCAATTGCTGCAAAACCAGAAGCACAAGCATTCTCTACTCTAGTTGCTGGTGTAAATCGAAGTCTTTCATCAGCATCCAGTGCTAAAGGTGCTATATGTTCTTGTTTATTAAATCCACCACCACTGTAGTTACCAACCCATATGCCACCGATTTTTTCTGGATCCACACAAGCACTATCAAGTGCACCTTTTACAGCTTTATTCATCATTTCATAAATCGTGTCATCAGATTTACCAAACTTTGAATGATACGTTCCAATAACGCCTATACTCATTTTTTGATCCTCCTTAAAAAAGGTATGAAAAACATACCTTTATGACTCTAAGAAATTAACTAATGTTGCTTTTAAACTGTTCATGTCATCCACAAGTGGAACGTGCCCACAAGCTGATAAAACTGCAAGTTCTGCATTTTGAATAGCCTCTACATTGCTCTTTGCCATTGCCATGGTTACCAACTTATCCAACTCACCTTGAATAACCAAAGTTGGTGCAACAATTTTGTCCACTAAACCATTACCTTCTACGACGCCATTGTGCTCGTGAGAAATATTGAAATGGACTAAAGAATAATTCAAATCAACTAGATTTCTTTGTAACATCATTTCATCTATATAGTATTCGATTTTATCCATTGGACACTTTTTAACTGTATACAAAGCCTTATTTAAAATCATCTTTAGAAATTTTTTGTTTTTCTTTTCATATGCTCTTTCAACTAGCTTTACTTTTTTAGCAATTTCTTCTCTTGATGATACATATTGTCCTGGCTTAATTTTTCCAAATAGCGTTTTTTTAGGAATCGGGAATCCTTTGATGCTTGCACCTTCTAGTAATACCAATTTTTCAACTTTCTCTGGGTAATCTGCAGCATACTGTAAGACGACAGCACCACCTGCAGACCAACCTATCAAACTGAATTTTTCTAATCCTAATCGCTTGAATAAAAGATCTAAATCATCAGAAAAATCCTTAATTGAAGCGACAGGTTGAATATAAGACGAGTGACCCATACCTCTTAGATCTACAGCAATCATCCTATATTGATCAGGATCCATTGCTTCTATTAACAAATCCCAGTTAGCAGATGAATTCATATTCCCATGAATCAGTACAAGTACCTTTTCTCCTTGACCAACATCAATATAATGAATATTTTCGTCATTACCTAATAAAACGCTTTTGCCAGTTAACATGCTATTCTCCCTCTTTGAAAACAGGTATAACGGTTATATCTCTAAACCACCCCATCATCAATGTAACGATTAACAAAGACTTTTCATACACTGCACCATGACCTGAATCCGGTATGATTACAAATTCTGAGTTAGGCAGATTATTCTTCAAGAAATACTGTTGTTTCATTGGTGTTAAATAATCTTCATCAGAACCTACAACCAATACTGGTGTACTTATTTCTGACAATCTTTCTCTGATATCATAACCCTGTGTACTGTTTGACAACCTAATAAAAGCATCGCAATATTCTGGTGTAAAGAAAGATCTAAACAATTCTTTTCTTTCATATATAGAATCATGGAATTTTTCATAATACCACGGTGCGTATATATAGGGTGCAAACTCATCATAAAACTTATCTGGATCATAGCTAGCTGCAGCTTTTTCCCAAAGTTTACCAACATCAGTTAAAAATTTATCTGCATATGCAAGGGTATTAAAGACCATCAATTTATTACACTTTTCAGGGTAAGTTAAGGCAATTTGCAATGCAATTGTACCACCATAAGAAGTACCACAGAAATTAGCTTTTTCAATATTTAAGTGATCAAGAACACCTTTTACAGCTTCTACTTGAACATCGTGCTTATAAGAATGTTCCATCTTTTCTGATCGACCTTGATCATGCATGTCTATTAGAACAACTCTAAAATTCTCTTTTACAGTTTGGATTAGAGGCAACCAACTGTTTGTTGACATCATAAGTCCATTGAGCATCACAATAAAGTCTCCTTGATCCCCATGAACTTCGTAATATATATTTTTACCATTAATTTTTACTTCCGACATTTTAGTTCCTTCCTGGAATAATCCCAAGAGCAATTGCTTCTTTACGGAGTTCTTCTCTAAAATCAGGATGTGCAATATTAATTAATTGTTCACATCTTTCTTGTAAACTTCTACCTTGCATATATGCAATACCGTACTCCGTTACAATTCGATCTGAATCATTTCTTTGTAGTGACACCGCAGATCCCGCTGCCAATTGTGACACGATCCGAGATACTCTCTTTTTCTCACCAGTTTCTTGATCTCTTACCATAGCTGTGGAATACAAGGCGATGAAGGATTTACCACCTTCAGAAAGTAAAGCGCCTCTTGCTGTAGATGATTGTCCGCCTGTGCCTGTAAAATGTGTTGAACCTATAGATTCGCTACATACTTGACCAGTTAAATCGACTGAAAGCCCTGCATTAATTGAAATCTGTTTTGTACAGTCCTTGATGACTAATGGATTTATTGTTTTCACACCGGTATTGACACGTACACTCGGATTGTTATCCACAAAATCATAAAGTTCCTTTGTTCCTAAAATAAAGGTACATACATGTAGTCCTTTATCAATATTTTTGTTCATACCGTTTATAGCACCAGCCTTCACCAGTTGAGCCATAGATGTTGTAAACATTTCTGTATGAATACCCAAATTTTTTCTATTATAAAGTTTTGAAGCAATAGCAGCTGGCGTGCCACCAATACCTAATTGTATCGTCGATCCATCTTCTATTTCTCCTAGTACCAAATCTGCAATCACTTCATCAATTTCGCTGAAAGAAACATCCGGCAATTCAGGTATATCATAATCAACCTCAATTAGATGTGTCACTTCATTGACATGTACTTGGTTATCACCAAAGGTTCTAGGACACTTTGGGTTAATTTCCAAAATAACATAATCTGCTTGCTCCATCATTTCTTTTTCATAGGCATTACTCATAATAGACATGAATCCATGTTCGTCAGGCATTGAAGCAAGTCCTACATAAAAGTTTGGTTTTTTATATGATAATCTACCTTGCACAGCCAAATGCAAATGATTCGGAACATAGGATACATTGCCATTTTTGTGTGCTTTTCTAAAAACAGGTGTATAAAACCAAGCATCATGAAAAAACGCTTCTCTATATTTAGGGTTTACAATATAATCGTACTCTTCCATTACAAGGCAAGTAGAGATATGGACATCCTTTACACAATCAGCTATTTCAGGCAAATGTCTTTGAAACATTTTAGCTTCTGAAGCTGCAACACCAGTTACAATATAGTCACCAGACTTAACTAGATTGACAGCCTCATGTACAGTGATAATTTTATCCTTATAACTCATTTACTCACCATCTCTCTTAATTTTACCCCATCTAATGACACCAGCAGCCCATACATAGCCCCCACCTGCACCGACTAGGGAGATCACAGTGCCATCTTTAATTTTTCCCGCTTTTAAACCTAATTCAATCGACAAGATCTGATCCATTTGACCAATGTGTCCATATTCATCTAGGTAAGTGGAATTCTCCTCTTGTAATCCATACTCTTCTAGCATAAAGTCATGCATGGAACGTTTGAACTGTGTGACTGCAAGATAATCTACATTTTGTCTTGTCAAGCCTCCTGATTTTTCAAGTGACTGATCTACACATTTAAACCAATTTTTCATGGATACTGAATTTAGTTTTTCTTTCATAAAATCAACATCCATAATTTCATAACTCATCCAATTGTCCACATTGTCTTTTGTAATAGGTTGAGCAGTACCACCAATAGGTACACCCATCGTATGGAACAGGGAGCCATCACCAATTAGGTGATGACCCAGTACTTCATTCTCATGATGATTTCTTGTAATCAACATGGCTGCAGCACCTGAACCAATACTGTATAACATAGAGACTTTTGGATTGGATAAGTTGATAAAGTCATTATTTCTATAACCACCAGCAAGCATAATGGTGTTGATGCTTTCATCAGCTATAATCATATCTTTTGCCATTTTTAAAGCAGTGATAAAAGTTGCGCATCTATTGCTGACATCGACCCCCCACGCATTAACTGCACCGATTTCATTTTGTACATATAAAGCAGCAGTTGTTAGTGGATATTCTTTCCACTCTTCACCAAACCATAATACAACGTCTATCTTCTCAGGGTCATATCCTGTCTTTTTCAAACAATCTTCAGCAGCACGTGCGCCCATCCACATTGTACCTTCATGATTACGTGCTACAGGTTTTCTCTTAAAGCCAAGTTTTTCAACAATTGCTTCTGGTGTCCAGCGGCCACCTGTTAACTCAGCACAATACTCTGCAGTCCAATAATTATCTGGGATATAAAGACCAGTGCCTACTACACCAACTATATCTTTCGCCACGTTTCTTCCTCCGTCCTATTTTCCTTCTAAGATTTCATTAACAGTCATAAAAGGTTTGAAAACATCTGCCATAATAGGACCAGCATTTTGATCAAATCTGTAAAGTGATAATGTTTCTGTTCCATAACGCTTACCATCTGCATAGTCAATCATTGAACCTGAACCAAATCCTAAGTCATGTGGCTTAGATTCCATAGCATCCATAAACGCTTCCCAAGTTAATGCATCACCTTCAGGAATTCTTCTTAAACCCTCAGTGAAGAACTTAGCTGCTAACCAACCAGAAATTGCATAAGGTGATGGTCCCCATTCGTTACCAGGGTTTACAACTTCCATCCACTCAATCATTTGACCAAGTTCAGTTTCATCTGCACCTAACCAACCTGGACCATATAAGTCATATTTACCTTCGATATCTGCTGCGAATTGTGAGTAGTAGGTTGGACCAACATTTACATATGAAGTTAATGTAGGTGATGTATTACCTTGTTTACCTAATTCTTTAGCAATGGTTAAGAAAGTATTTTGCATTGATGCAATTGCAACAACATCAACGTCTTGTGATAAAATTTTTGTTACTGCAGCTGAAACATCTTCCGCACCATAAGCAACTTGCTCTGCTACAACTTCTAAACCAATTTCTTCAGCTTGCTTTGTAATACCCTCAAATAAACCTTTACCAGCGTCATCACTTGAATAGATTACACCAAACTTCTTACCTTCGAATGTACCTTTTGCCCAAGCTGAGAATAATCTACCCTCAGTTGTGTAAATAGGTTGTACTGGATAAATATTTCTACCATAATCTGTTGCATCTTCAGCATATAATTGAGGCATACCTGTTGCAAAATATACCGATGGAATACCAGATTCCTTTAGATCTTCTAAAATTGCGCCTACGATAGGTGTACCAAAAGCACCAACAATTGCAAATACTTTGTCATCATTGATGAGCTTATCATACATAGCCTTACCTTTTTCAGGTGAGAACTCATCGTCTTGATGTAAGAATTTGATTTGTCTTCCATGAACACCACCAGCGTCATTTACCATAGCAAAATAAGCATTTAAACCATCGATGTAAGGTTGACCAACTGGTCCAAATACACCAGATGTAGCTGCGTTGTTACCTACTAAAATTTCAGTATCTGTGATACCTTGTGCATGATCACCACTAGATGCTGAATCCCCACAACCAGCGAACAGTGATACTACTAATGCTAAAACCAATAATAGTGCTAAACTTCGTTTCATAATTTCCTCCCTTTAATGTTTACCAAGGTAAGCATGAATTAAATTATCATCAGCAAGCAAGTCACTTGCCTTACCTTCCATTGTAATTTTCCCTACTTCAAGCATATATGCGTAATCTGCTATCTTTAGAGTTTGCAAAGCATTCTGCTCTGCAATTAATACTGTTGTACCTGATTCATTAATTTTCTTAATGATATCAAATACGTTTCTTATTATAATAGGCGCTAAACCAAGTGATGGTTCGTCCAAAATAAGTAATTTAGGTTTGATGATCAAAGCTCTTGCTATTGCAAGCATTTGCTGCTCACCACCAGATAAGGTACCAGCAATTTGATGTTTTCTTTCCTCTAATACAGGAAACATCTTGTAACTTTCTTTGATTGCCTCTTCCTTTTCTGATTTGCTCTTAAGCGTAAAACCACCTATTGTTAAATTTTCCAAAACGGTCAATTCTGCAAAGATCTGTCTTCCTTCAAGACAATGACTGATTTTCATCCAAGCAACTTGATCGGCTTCCTTTTTTAAAACCGTTTCACCATCAAAGATAATGTCACCATTGCTTGATTCAACAATTCTTGAAATACTTTTCAATAAAGTAGACTTTCCGGCACCATTAGCACCTAATAATGCAACAATCGCACCTTCTTCAATATTTAAAGAAACACCTTTTAAAGCTTGTATGCTACCATACTTAACTTCTAAGTCCTTAATTTCTAATAATTTCTTCATTCTGCAAGCTCCCCTTCTTCACTTCCTAGATAAGCTTCTTGCACAAAGGAATTATTTTGTATTTCAGCTGGCGTGCCTTCAGCCAATTTCTCACCGAACGAAATGGCGCAGATTCTATCACAAATATCCATTACCAAACCCATATCATGTTCTACGAGAAAAATCGTCGTATCATAATCGGTTCTTATATGTTTTAAAATATCTGCAAGTTCAGCTGTTTCTCTTTCATTTAGACCAGCTGCTGGTTCATCTAGAATAATCATTCTAGGTTCGCTCATTAAGGTTCGTCCCAACTCAACTTTCTTTAAAATACCATAGGGTTGGCCGTAAACCAGTTCGTAAGCCTTGTCTGATATATTTAAAAGTTTCATTATCTCCATGGCTTTATTTCGAAACTTCCTCTCCTCTTTCACAGCTCTCGGCATTCTTAAAGCCTGTTCTAGTGCCGTCGATTTGTAAAAAGTGTGACTACCTACTAATAAATTATCTAATAATGATAGATCTTGAATCAGCTCCAAATTTTGGAATGTTCTAATCAGACCTGTTTTCACTACATCGTGTGTTTTATAATCAATTAGGTTTTTCCATTTTAAATCTTTATCTTTAAAATACACCTTACCGTTGTCTGGCTTATAAAACTGTGTGATTATATTGAAGATGGTTGTTTTACCAGCTCCGTTAGGACCAATCAAACCGTAAATTTCTTTTTCATTAACTTCAAAAGAAACAGCATCAACAGCCTTAATCCCTCCGAATGATATGGATAAGTCTTCGATCTTCAAAATCATGTCATTTCTAAAGATTGGGTTATCTTTCATTATCATTTACCACCTATCAATTTCTTTATCAACACCTTTGCATCTGTAAATATTTTGATTAATCCTCTGTTATAGAATAGTAATACAACTACAATCAACACACCATTAAAAATATAAGCTACACCTGGTGATGTTCCGATGATTGGTATGTTCTTTAAAACTAAATCAGGAAAAGCAATGACAAACAATGCGCCTACTACTGGTCCTGCTATTGCCTTCATCCCACCAATAACAACAATTGATAAGAAGTTCAATGACATGCCTAATCCCCATGTTGTTGGGAAAGAAAACTTAATTAAATGCATATACATAATGCCACCAATGGTTGAGTAAATCGTTGCAATTACAAATGCTAAGACCTTATACTTTAACATTCTAATGCCCATAGCTTGGGCAGCTGCTTCACTACTTCTCATTGTCATAAAAGCTCTTCCAGTAGCAGAGTTGACTATGTTGTGGCCTATGATTAATGCAAATATTAATATAACTGCGTACAAGGCATAAGTTCCTATCCGATCAAACTGTAAGCCAAACAAATTGATATAACCTGCACTCTTACCTGAAAAACCCCCAGTGAATACATCGTATTCGATGAACACTTGCTTAAGGACTTCACCAATTCCTAAGGTAGCGATTGCAAGATAGTAGCCTCCAAGTCTTAAAGAAATAAGGCCAATACCGATACCAATTATAATAGGTATTCCAACTGAGAATATTAAGGAAAATAAGAATGGCATATTTAAATCTCTTGTAAAGTAGGCTGATAAATAAGCGGCTAATCCCATAAAACCAGCACCACCAAGGGTAATCAAACCTGCGTATCCTAGTAGAATATTCATCCCGATACCAACGACAGAATATAAGATGACAGAGCCTAATGTAATTAATACAGATCCGCCTATGATTCCCGCTTGGTTCAATGGAATAGCTATTAAAAATAGAATACCAATCAATATATAATTGATGTAAACGTTTTCCAGGAGGTTAAACCTGGACTTTAATTTTTTTTCCATGTCTCCCCCTATACTTTTTTAATCTTTTTCTTACCAATTAATCCATTTGGTTTGAAAATTATGAATATTAAGATGACTGAATATGTCAAAGCAGTTCCCCATGTACTCGATATATAAAAACCAAATAGATTCCTAACGATGGCCAATATATAAGCACCTAGTACTGGACCAAAGAACGTTTGAAAGCCTCCAAGTACACATGCAATCAGCGCACTTAACTGTACACCTTCCATCATTCCTACATCAACTACTGTGTTTGGTGCAAGCATCAGAGCTGATAATGCACCAAGCGAGGCTGCAATAGCCCAAGTTCCCATAGTTACTTTTTTAGTCGGTACACCCATAACTTTAGCTGCTGTAGGATTAGCAGCAGTTACTCTTACAGCCAATCCCCATTTTGTACGTTGTAATGCAAAAAATAGAAGCGCAACAACGATAAAGCCAATAAAGATATTTAGAATACCATTGTATAAAATAGATGCTCCCAATATTTCTATGGATTTGTTTTCAATAAATCTCGGGAATGCAAGTGGTACTGCGCCAAAAGTAAGTGGCGCTAAACCAGTTAAAAACAATACGATTCCTAAAGTAATAATTTGTAATGTTACTGGACTGGCATTTTTTGCTCGCCTCATAATCAATAGGTCTATCGCAAAACCTAATACAAGACCAAACGCCATACCAACTATCGTCGCCAAGGTAGCTGAAATACCAGTACCTCTCATAAAGACGGTTGCCATATAAGCACTGTACATACCAATGGCACCTTGAGCGAAGTTGGTCATTTTTGAAGTTTGATAAATGAGTATAATACCTATTGATGCTAAAGCATATATACTACCAATCTCAAGACTACTGAATATAACCTGTATAAAGTTACTCAACGTTAACCTCCACTAAATTGTTATGCCCCCTGATACTTCAAGTACTTGACCAGTTACATATTTGGATTCATCTGATGCTAAATATAAGCATGCATTGGCAATGTCTTCTGGTTCTCCTAGTTCATTAAAAAGGATCTTCGCTTTCATGCTATCAATAATTTTTTCTGGCATAGACTGCAAAATTGGTGTTGAAATGAAACCGGGTGCAACAGCATTTGCTCTAATAACTGCACCTTTTCTAGACAACTCTTTTGTCCAAGTCTTTGTCATTGCAATGACCCCAGCTTTTGTTGCAGCATAGTTAACTTGACCAACATTACCGTATAATCCAACAATTGAAGAAATGGTAATAATCGAGCCTTTACCTGCAGCCATCATATGTGGTCCAACTTCTGCAACCATATAATGTGGTGCTTTCATGTTGACATCGATCACTATATTCCATTGCTCCTCTGTCATTTTGTTGGCTAAGGCATCTCTTGTGATACCAGCATTGTTTACAACAACATCAATTTGACCTTCTTCTTGGATGATTGTCTCCACTAACTGTTTAACACCTTCATGATCTGTTGTATTCAATTGGATATGCTTTACATTATCTCTTTCATATTCACCTTGATTTAAATCCAGTGAATAAATCATTTTTGCACCTTCCTCAGCAAATCTTTCTACGATTGCTCGCCCTATTCCTTGAGCACCACCAGTAACGATGCAAATTTTATCCTTTAATCTCATGTGTCCCCCTCCGTTTTAATTAATTTATGTTACAAAAAAATAATACCAGATATCTGACACTAGTGTCAATATAAAATGACACTAATGTCAGATTATTTTGACACTAGTGTCATTTTTTTCTTAAACCATTGAAAAGCAATGATTATCATGTATAATGTATTTATAATGAAATGAAGGAGGTACTCATTTGCCTAGTAAAACATTCTTCAATTTATCCGAAGAAAAAAAAGAAAAGCTTGTTATTGCAGCAATTGAAGAATTCTCAGAAAGAAACATCCGAGAAGCAAAAGTAGCATTGATTATGAAACGTGCTAATATTTCTAGGGGGTCATTTTATAATTACTTTGACTCTATAGAAGATTTGTATAAATATATTATTTTAAGGTTAAGAAATGTAAGATTAAACTTTCTTAGAGAACATATGCTCACTCATTACGAATCATTTTTGGGTTATTTTAAAGATTTATACATGTACAGTGTTAAGTTTCTTATTATAAATCCACATTATATTCGAATCAGTAAGCATTTATATTCTTCGGATCACCCAGCAAGTGTCGAGTTGGTTAATAACCTTGAAGACATATACACTGAAGATTTTACAAGAATGCTAGAACTTGACAGTGCAAGAGCGTTAATTAAAGAAGGTATTTCAATTGAATCCGTTGTTAGTCTTTGTGTACAAATAAGTACCGTTATATTTGTTTATGAGTTAAAAAGTATGGATATGACTGTTGAAAAATACGAGGAACATATTGATCATCTTATCTCCATCATTTCAAATGGGATTGTCAATTAATGCCATACATTTTGAAAATAAGGTTTTAAATTCAGTTAATGAAGTACTGTATCAATCTAAAGATGTTGGTCAAAATAAAATCACCATTTGTAATTAAATAGCATAAGAAAATAGGTTATGGTTCATTAATTATGATCATAACCTATTTTTTAATCTTATATTCAAGTGTGAATTTATCGCTTATAAACTTTCCAACGTTAATATGAACTTCCGCTTAAAAAATGCTTCTCTTAAATCATTAACTTTTACTTTCCAGTTACTTTTATTCTTTTATCTATTGTCCGTCCATTTAAAAGCTAAGTTTCATATCACTTGTATGATAATCCAAAGTAAATCTGAAGATCCTTTCACCTTTTTCAACTTGTATAATCTTGAGAAACCATCTTCTAAATCTGCAGCAAAATGTAAGAATTTTGAACACCCTCCTACTTTTTGAAGTCTTATGGGCAGTACATCAGGCTTATCAACCCTTTGATAGAATTGAGTGATAGAGATTGTTTTCTTTTCAGTATCAATATCAGTTCTTGTTAATGTATTAGATCTACAATTCTCATCCCTATTCATTTAAGAGTCGTAAATGCCACATAAGACTCTTGTTTGCCCATAACAGTTTCAATAATGTATCAAACTTCTTCTTCGACCAAAACTGCATTTCTTCAGCATTACTCTATCCCATACTTCCAGCTTTTTTACACGGGTTACTTTTGAGCTCATAGAACCTAACTGCATGGTTCAGAATTGCACTTAACTGATTATTGATTGTCTTAAGATAGGTTTCAGAATATCCTTGCCTCATTAACTCATTTTGCCACTTTCTTATTGTTGCTGCCTTAATGTCACTTACGCACATATTTTTAAAATATGGCAGCACCTTTAAATCAATGATATACTGCTTGTTACGCATTGTATGTTCTTTAATTCTTGGTTCCATATCATCATAATAAACCTTGATAAAGTCAGCAAAATTCATAGTAAAATCAGCTTG
>JAFGVN010000034.1 GCA_016937975.1 Clostridia bacterium | reverse complement strand
CACGTTGGGTTCTGTGAGGGGCAACTAGACTATTTCCCTCACTATGAAAATAGAGAGGGGGAATGTCGAGCGTTGTCTACTCGACGAGATGAAATGAATAGCATACCTTATTACAATAAAAATAGTGACAATTACATAAATCAAACCTTTTCTATGGACATTCAACATTTGTATGATTCTTTTATTCCTTATATGAAGCCATCAGGAAAGTTACTGGATTTAGGATGTGGCTCAGGAAGGGATAGCAATTATTTTAGCAAAATGGGCTATGAGGTAGTTTCTGTTGATGGTTCATGGAAAATGGTTGAACACTGTAAAAATATCTTAACCAATGAAGTTATATTGAGTACTTTTGAAGCCTACGTGCCTCAAAGTGAATTTGATGGCATATGGGCAAGTGCCTCTCTGTTACATGTAAAAAAAGAGCATGTAAAAGAAATCATGGTGAAGTATATTCGTTATTTGAAAGTGAATGGCGTTTTTTATTGCTCATTTAAGTCTGATCAAGTTGATTTTGAAGAAGATGGCAGATTTTTTACTTGTTTTACTTTAGAAGAAATGGAAATCTTACTCCATAACATACCTCATATAAAAGTACTGACTTTAAAATACTCAAAGAGCTTACAAAATAGAGGTTTTAGATGGTTAAACATCATTCTTCAAAAGCAGGAGGGCTAAGTGATTTATTTAGAGAAATTTATCTTTCCAAGTAATTATATTGAATCAGAATTTTTTTCAACGATTAAAAGGAAATGTTATACAACTTTTTATCCTTTTCAAGTCTTTTCTTATCATCATGATTTGAAGCTTGAGTTTTCAGATGTAACGATTTTATATGGCAACAATGGCTCTGGAAAAACGACGGCGTTAAATGTGATTGCGGAAAAACTTAAAATCAAAAGAGATTCTGTTTTTAACCAAAGCAGTTTTTATGAAGACTATTTGGAACTATGTGATTATCGTTTAAATGATGCCATCACAGAGAAAAGTGCCATAATTACCAGTGACGATGTCTTTGATTTTGCTTTAAATATACGAAATCTAAATTTAGGCATTGATGAAAAGAGACTTTCCATGTTTGATGAGTATCTTGAAGCGAAATACTCTGATTTTAAATTTTATGATATGAATGATTATGATCGTTTAAAACAGGTTAATAAAACGAGAAGAATGACTCAATCCAAATTTGTCAGAGATCATTTAATTGAAAATATTAGGACAAAATCCAACGGTGAGAATGCCTTTCAATATTTTACAGACAAAATTACAGAAAATGGATTGTTTCTTTTGGATGAACCCGAGAATAGTCTATCACCAAGTAATCAATTGCTTTTGAAAAAATTCATAGAGGACTCAGCGCGATACTTCAATTGTCAAATCATTATGGCAACCCACTCACCATTTTTATTAACTATAGAAGGTGCAAAAATTTATAATTTTGATTTAGAGCCAGTGGAAGTTGTATCGTGGGATACTTTGGAACACATTCGTACCTATTATGATTTTTTTAAAGACATGAATATGGATTAGTCAAGGAGGAGGGGGAAAATGAATTTAATTAAACCTGATAAATTAAAGCAAGGTGATAAAGTTGCTGTTGTAAGTTTATCCTGGGGTGGTGCTGGAGACGAAGTTATCAATGAACGCTATGAGTTGGCTAAAAAGCGATTGGAAGAAGATTTTGGCTTAGAAGTTGTTGCCATGCCTCATGCCTTAAAAGGTTCTGAATTTGTTGAGAAGCATCCAGAGTTAAGAGCAAAGGACTGGATGGATGCTTTTGAAGATAAAAGTATTAAAGGTATTTTTTCAGCTATTGGTGGTTCTGACACCATCAGACTCTTACCTTACATCAATTATGAAGTTATTGGAAAGAATCCTAAAATCTTTATGGGTTATTCAGATACCACTGTGAATCATTTTATGATGATGAAAGCAGGGGTGCAAAGCTATTATGGTCCAAGCATTTTAATGGAGTTTGCAGAAAATGTAGCCATGCACGATTTCACCTTTAACCATACTCACTTTGCTTTGTTTGAAACAGGTGAAAAGGAAATTGTTCATGCCAAGGCATGGACATCGGAGTATCTCCCATGGCATATAAGAGAGAATAATCAAAAGAGTAGAACCATGATCACTGATGATAAAGGTTATGAGGTTTTACAAGGTCATGGAAAAGTTACTGGAGTTTTGATTGGTGGCTGTATTGAAGTGATGGATTGGTTAAGAGGCACAGAAATCTGGCCAGAACAGTCAGCATTTGAAAACAGTATTTTATTTTTGGAAACCAGTGAGGAAGAGCCTTCACCAGAAAGTCTTTTATATCAGATGAGAGCTTTAAGAGCGGTTGGTGTTTTGGATGTAATTTCAGGACTTTATTTTGCTAAACCATATAATGAAACACATTATGAGGCTTATAAGAAAATAATTTTAAAAGTGATACAAGAAGAAATGGGAAGAAACGATTTGCCTATTGTTTATAATGGGAATTTTGGACATGCAGCACCCATGCATCCAATCCCTTATGGCAATCAAATGACCATGGATTTAGATCAAAGAATGATAACCATCGAATACTAAAGGTATTATCTTAAGGACATACATTAAAAAGTACATGGAGATGGAGAAAACAAATGAAGATGAATGAAAGATATTTTGTCAGAATCGATGAAAAAAATAATGAAAAAGAAATGAATGAAGAGGTATTTAAAGCCCATATCGAGTATCTGAAAAAGATAAAGAATCAATTTCAAATGATAGGTGGAGGCTTCAATGATGTACCAGGCGGTATGATTATTTTTAAAGCGAATAATCTTCAAGAGGCTAATGAAGTCATGGCTTTAGATCCTATTATTCAAGGAGGTTATTATTTTTCAATCATCCATGAATGGGAAATTGTTTTAACACCTGAAGATAAAGGAGTTAGCTTTGAATAATGTTTTTGAAATATTACCTTATGTTCCAAGTGATCATGAAGATTTTAAAGCCATATCATATGAATGGTTATTAGAATATGTTTCAGTAGAACCGATTGATCAAATCATCCTAGATGCACCTTACGAAAAAATCATTTTACCAGGTGGTCAAATTTGGATGGCGAAAATAAAAGAAATGAATGTTGGTACAATTTCCTTAATGAAAGTGGACGAAATGACTTATGAAATTGGCAAACTGGGAGTTTCTAAAATGTATCGTCATATAGGTATTGGTTATGCACTCATGGAGAAGGCTTTAGATTATGCTAGAGCAATAGGGTGTAAGAATGTTGTTTTATATACAGCATCTCATTTGGTGGCAGCAAGAAAACTATATGAAAAATTTGGTTTTCGGTATATGAATGAAAATGAAAACAAGTATTTAGATGCTGATTTAAAAATGTATCTTAAATACAGTTGACATTTACGCTACGTCAAGGTTTATGATTAAAGCACAGGAGGTGATTTGAGTGGAATATACAGTGCAGAAGTTGGCTAAAATCGCTGGAATTAGTAGTAGAACCTTAAGATATTATGATGAGATTAATTTATTGAAGCCGGCAAGAATTAATACCTCAGGATATCGCATCTATGGAAAAAATGAGGTGGATAGATTACAGCAAATTATGTTTTACAAAGCCTTAGGTGTGGGTTTGGAAGACATAAATCTTCTTATGTCATCACCTGATTTTAATGAGATTCAAGCACTGAAGTCACATAGAAATCAACTTCTTATGAAAAGAGATCAGCTGAATCAATTGATTCAAAATGTAGAAACTACAATATTGTCAAAAGAGGAGGAAACCGAGATGAGCGATCAATCAAAATTTGAAGGTTTTAAAGAAAAAATGATACAAGAAAATACAAAACATTATGGTGATGAAGTCATTGAAAGGTATGGCAAGGATGTTTTTGAAAGATCCAATAGAAAATTAAAAAATGCTACAAAAGAAGAAATGGATGCTATTAAAGATCTTGGAGAAGCTATTATTTCAACTTTGTTGGAAGCTTTTAAGACCAATGATCCAAGTTCTGAGTTAGCACAAAAAGCAGCATATCTACACAAACAATGGATTTCTTTTTACTGGGATGGCTATTCTAAAGAGGGTCATTTAGGATTAGGTGATATGTATGTGGCAGATGAGCGTTTTAAAAAGTACTATGATCAGCACCAAAAAGGTTTGGCAGAATTCCTTAGAGATGCTATAAAAATATTTGTTGAGAAATAAGCCTAATGTGCTTATTTTTCTAGTTTCAAGTCAAACATGAATATTTGTACATTGAGAGATGATTGTATGATTAAAGTATTAAATAATTTACCAGTATACTTGGGATACTTTCTACCAGTTTTTTAGTGCTGTTTTCCTTTGATGTTTTTACAGATGAATCTACATTAATGGAAGAGATCATTGGATTTGTTATCCATAATATTCCTTCTATGGTGCTTGTATGTGTTGTAATGATTGGTAGAAGAAAGCCATTGATAGGAGGAGTTTCCTTTATTTCTGTATCTATATTCTATTTGGTGATGCGTTCAAATAGAGTTGAGCATATGATTTATGTTATGCCAATTGCATTACCGGGTTTATTATTGGTTTGCTGTTTTTATTAAATTGGTATCTTTTAATGAAGTCATCTAAAAAAACACAATTGAATAATTCTATTAAAATAACTTATACTAAATGTATAAGTTATTTTTGAGAGGTGAGAAATGATAAAGTTTGTTTCAGAAATAGAGTTAAACACAAATATGGAAGAAGAAATAACGGAGCTGCTTCAGGAAGCTTTCTCCGATTTCCCATATCCAAAGCGCAGTTACTATAAACAAAAACCTCATTATCGATTGGTATATGTTTTAGATAATCAAGTGGTTGGATACGTAGGATTAGATTATCGTGTCATGGTTTTAAATGATGAACTTTGTAATGTATTAGGTATAATAGACTTAAGTGTAAAAAAGTCACATCGCCATAGAGGGATTGCTACAGAAATGCTGACATATATAAAGACTTTTGCCTTTAGTCATCGTGTAGATACCCTTATGCTATTTGCTGATGATAAAAGACTATATGAGCATCAGGGTTACAAATCCTATGGTGCACTTTGTACACTGCTTATGATAGACGAACATAAGACTTTAGGGATAAAAACAGCCTTTTATGAAGAACTTATGCTTTTGGCCATTCATAAATCTATTGAAAGATTGGATCAAGTTGACTTATTAGGTTATTTGTATTAATCCTTGGGGGAGATGATGAATAAGGCATATGGTTTCATTTTAAAATATTATAGAAAAAAAGCAGGACTTTCACAACTTGAATTATGTGAAGGCATTTGTGTACCTTCCTATTTAAGTAAAATTGAAAATGGGGAAATTGCTCCAAGCGATGGCATTCTAAAAGATTTTACAAAGAAGTTGGGTATTCAGTTTGAAGAACAGAATTCTCTTGATGCGCAAGAATTATGTTTAGAAATAATGGATTTGATCTTCAATCTTAGGTTAGATGAAGCTTGTCAGTTATATCCCAAACTTCAAATGGATTTATCTTTTACGGATATCGCCTATGAATATCTTGCATTGAAATATTTTTTTGAGGAAGATTCAGTCATCGAAGATGTTTTGAAAAATTCTCTTATGCATCTTTCAAATGAAAGGGCAAGTAGAATAGCGCTTCTTATTTATGATAAAAAACGAGATGATGAGGAACTTCTGAATAAGTATTATTCCTTTTCTGGATATGGATATTACTTAAAAGGCAATGCCTATTATAGCAGTCAATCCTATAGCAGAGCCTTAAGTTGCTTTGAAGAAGCTGAAAAGTATTTTTTGCGTGAAGGCTTACTCAATGGGATGTTTCATTCCATCAAACATCAAGGAGTCATTAACAGTTTAGCGAATCGCCTTGATCGTGCTCTCGTTATTTTTGAAAGACTTTATAAAATGGCTAATGAAGCAGGTGCAAATCAATTTGCAGTGATACACAGAACCACATACTATAACATACATTATATAAAGTACTTATTAAATGAACCAAATCACCTGAAGGAAATATTAATCAGTTATTTAGAGGAAAAAAAGTATACGAATAGTGTAATTTTTCATGTCCTAGCTGACTTGTACAAGAAGGAAAATCCAGAGAAGGCAATGAGTGTACTCTTGGAGGGAATGGAGAATTTCAAGGATGAGGCATCTTGGAATTATCAACTTTTGAAGATGGATCTAATGATTATTGAAAATCCAGATTTTCAAACAAGTGAAGATTATTATTATGAGTTGAAGAAACAAATCAAATTCCTATATCAAGATAAGAACTTTTTAACCTATCATATAAGAGTTAAGGAATTGATTGAATATTTAAAGGCAAAGAGAAGATATAAAGAAGCGATTGAAATTATTGAACAGATGAAATTGATTGAATTATAGTAAATACTTTGAACAGTAGAACTCTAAAAGGATGAGAAATAGAAATATTTCTCATTTTTTGTTTTTCTCTATGAATTATATAATGATATTAAGGGAGGTTGAAATGAAATATTTAGTGATCGTAGTAATAATTTGCATGTTAATAGGCTGCTCTCCACAAGAAGAGGTGGAGCTAATTTTTAAGCCTTATTTAGAGGATGGTATCCGTCCCATTACTTTAATAGGTACACAAGGGACCCTGGAAATTACGGATTTATCAACTCAAGAAGTAGTTTTAGATCCACAAGAAGAAGGTTTGTATCAAGTCTTGGTGAGAACGGACAATTTAGTTTTTAGAGAAGAACTTCAACTGTTCAAGGCTTTTCATGTAATCCTTGAAAAAAAAGATAATATAAGACCTTTTAAAAATGAAGGTGAAATCCATGTCATTGTAGAAGGTGGAGTACCACCTTATAAGATTACAATTAATGGTGAAGGCTGTGAAGCAGACATTAACAATTTGGAAGCGGGGCACTATATGATTGAAGTAAGCGATGAAAATAACAATACCTTTGAGACAAAAGTAGAAATTAATGAACCCAATCATGGTATGATTGAGGATTATGAAGGTCATGCATATGCCATTGTGAAAATAGGTGATCAATGGTGGATGGCTGAAAATTTAAGAGCAAAAAAAGACAGTCAAGGTAATGATGTATCTTTTAGAACTTATAATGACGATACCATGCTTAGGAGCAAATATGGATACCTTTATGATTATTATCATGCTGCCATACCTTTCATTGCAGGTTGGCATCTTCCAAGCCATGAAGATTATCAAATGCTAGAAGGGTACTTGGGTATGTCAATCAGTGATCAAAATGCAACGGAGACTATGAACAGAGGTTATGATACGGGTTTTATGTTGCAAGTTTTAGGTAGTTCTGGATTTAATGCAGAATTATCTGGATGGTATGCGGGAGATGAGAACGGTTATGGTGGGATGAAGTTAGGTGTAGCCTTTTGGACGTCCCATGAATCCAGTCAAGATACTGCCTATATGCGAACCCTGATGAAAGATGATGGTAGAGTGTACTGCTATTCTGATCCTAAAACTTGGTTTGGTGCTGTAAGATTAGTAAAAGATGAATAAAAAGGACTTATTTTTCTTAAGAGTATTCTGAAATTAAATTGTTTTCACAATGTTTTTTTATAAAAGATAGTAATATAATAAGATTAGGAGGATCTTATGAAGAAAATTATCATACTTCTAATCTTTTTTCTTTTGATAGGTTGTTCAGAAAATGGCTTAGATGAAAAAAACAATATGGTTCTGCATGAAGATGACCAAACACTATCCAAAGAGGATGATGTCAAAGTACAAATTGAAAACTTAATGGCTGAGAAAATTCATGCGATATCGATGAAAGACTTAAATTTATACATGGAGCAGATTTATCCCTTAGATCATTATTATTATAATGAACAGAAAAGATGGTTTTCAGAAATGACTTCTAAAAATCTTTCAGATTTAAAATTTGAAATTTTGGAGTTTAGCCTTGAAGATGAAAATACTGCAATTGTTCAAATTCGAGAATCCTATCAAGATGCTGAGGAAATGATTATTGAGTTTCCCCTTAAGTTTATTCTTGTTGATAGTCTTTGGTATGATGCTGGCTATCCTTTTTTAGAGAAAAAAACAGATCGATACACATTAAAGTACATGCCTGATGAAACAAGAGTTTATGCTTTTTTAGATGTAATCAATACCGCTTATGACAACTTAGCAGATATTTTTGAAGAGAAACCGGATCCTGCTTTTGAAATTAAATTATTTACAGATCAAGAATTGTTGAGACAAAGGTCTGTCCCTTCCATAGGATGGTTGTTTACAGGATGGGGAGAAGCCAATGAATCTCTTAAGATTTATACCGGTCATGAATCCATCAATGGTTATAGAGGCACACTACAACATGAATTGATTCATCATATTACCATGAATATATGCAATAACAATTTACCAGGATGGCTTGCAGATGGTATTGCTTTACATTATGGGAATTATGATCTGGAAGGTGGCAATCCATTAACTTTAGGCTATAGTACGAAAGAGGATTTACGTTGGAGTATTGAGGCTTTAGGCCATGACGAAATGTGGGATGCAAGTTCTCAAGAGGAAACTTTGAACTGGTACAATGCTTCTGCCATGTATGTAGCTTTCATCGTTGATGTTTATGGACATGAAACCTTAATGGAAATGTTTTATGAAGCTGGGAAAAAACCTTATCATGAAAACATCATGAATGCATCCTTCAAGGATTTAAATAATAAGACCTTTGATGAGGTCGTTGAATCGGTATTGAAAATAGATACGGAAGCATTAACAAATCTTTATTATGAATGGTTAGAAAAACAATAACGCCTAAAAAGGCGTTATTTTATTTCCATTGGTACCAAAGGTAATTTTTGATTGAAATGTAAAATCTTTGGTGTAACAAAGTCATACTTGGTGTCAGGATTAATGTTCACATTTTTTTCAATGATCATTCCAGTTGAAAAAATAGTGTAGATTTTATGATTAAAGAGTGGCAGACAACCTTCTTCAACGGCTTGATGACCTCGAACAACGGCATCTAAGCCTAAATGATTTAAATAATTGTTCAATTGGTCCTCATAGAATTTAAATCTCTTTTTATCAATAGTTGGTTTATTTTCCTGAATACTTGGATCACTCCACAAAATGGAGTCTTTAATAGTGATATTATGATAATCCAATGTACCATCCGTGAGTTGCTTGTAATGACTTAAATACTCAAAACCACCTTCTAAATCTGGTCTTGGAATACCACCATGCACGCCTTTTAAAATTATTTGATCAGAAAGGATGAAGGCTGCTACATTTAAGTGATTTAAAAAATCTTGATACAATTCTAAAATCTCAAGGTCAAAATTAAACTTCTCATGAAGCATATTTAAGTAAATATAAAAATAGTCTTTGTCTTCTTCTGCTTTTCGAAGGTATAAGGTCACTTCACCATTTTCAATTTTTCCAATATCATGATTCCCCATTAATAAATAAATATGCTTTGGAAACAGATACTTGAGCATCATGAGGTTTTCTATGATCTTGATGTGATTCTTCCCTCGATCAACATAATCTCCTAAGAAAATAAGCTTAAAAGGGATATTGCTTTGAATTTTCTCATAAAAACCAGAAGTTGAAAGAATTCGTTTAAGAATCCAAGCATCTGAATGTAAATCACCAATAAAATAACAATCCATATTGCCTTTTAAATAATAAAGTTGATGGATGGATAAATCTGATGGAATCTTATCTCGAAGCGCTCTTAAATCAAGGGAATCATCTATGATGTTTGTATATGGAGCACTGGAAGTTCTCTCGTCTTCATGTATATCAATTACCGATTGGAGCAATTCCTTTTGTGTATTTAGGATGGTTGTGATCTCATCTTTTGCCATAAGTTCATCGTTATTTGAAATCGTATGCCAATGATAATCCATAGCATTTTCTATTGCATATTTTAAGTCTTCTGACGAAGCAAAGGACTTGTTCTTTAAAGCTTTTATATAGTTCATTTTTATTACCTCACTTTTATTACTATACCCAAAAGATTCATGAAGAACAAGACAAAAAACCTTTTGTTACAATGAATTAATTTGTATACTATATCTATAAGGAGGTCTATATGAATTTTATAGTAACTGGAATAGATTTTAAAGATTCTGAAGCATTAGAGCGAAGAATGAAAGCACGTGACGCACATATGGCAAACATTGAAAAGATGAAAGCTGAGGGGACTTTACTGTATGCTGTGGCACATTTAAACCAAGAAGGCAATATGGCAGGTTCTACTTTAATCTTAGAGATGGAAAATGAAAAAGCAGTAGAAGACTATTTAGAAAAAGAAGCCTATGTCTTAGGAAAAGTCTGAAATGAGATTACCATTACACCTTGCAAAGTACCGCCACAATTTAAGTAAAGATTTGAAAGTGTAAATGGTTCGTCATTTGCACTTTTTCAAAAACTGACCATCGTATAGAAACTGACCATTTTTTTATTTCTTAGAAGCATCTATAATAAAATTAGAAAAACACTTGCGCAGGAGGTTTTTTTGAAAAAGTCAATTTTAACGCAAAGTAGAATACTAGAAGTTGCTGAAACCATGTTTTTGAAGGCACCAGTTGAAAAGGTATCCATGAGAGCTATTGCTGAAGCTGCTGGTGTTTCAAAAGGTACCATCTATCTTTACTATGAAACCAAAGAAGATCTGGTTTGGAGTGTTATCGACCAATACCTTAAAAGGTTTTTAGAAATACTTGAAACCTTGGACTTGGCCATAGTGGATCTCAATAGTGTGGATGAAGTGATTGATCTTATTTTTGAATTCATAGAAACACATCAATCACAAATGAGAATGCTTCATGAAGTGTCTTTTCACGGGTATGTTGGACTTCCAAGAATTGAAAAAAAATATGGAAGTATTTGGCAGATTCCTCTTCGAAAATGGGTTGAATCAGGTATTGAGAAAGGTATTTTTCATGTGGAATATCCTGAGTTCACGACGGATTTCATTTATGCATCTGTTCACACTATGATTGATAGCTATATTCTTCAAGAGAGTGCTTATGATGAAGCTACTATTCGGCATGCGTTAAAAATCATGATCAAAAAAATGCTGAGGTAAGAGTTATGAAAAAAATAATTGAATTAATCGATAAGTATCATAAGAGAATATTGTGGCTGATAGGCATCCTTTTCGTGTCTTCAGTCTTTTTATTTTCTCAATTGAAGGTTGCATCCAGCTTTGAAGAGGTAATGCCTGAGGACAGTAGTATCTTAAAAGCAATGAAAGCTTATGAGGTATATTTTCCTGATGATGAAATGGGGGTTCTCATCTTACAAGGTGAAACCGATGCAATACGAAGTCAGTTGCCTGAAATAAAAAACGCTTTGGAAGAAAAAGAGCATGTGAAGGAAGTGCTTTATCACATTGATTTTGACACCTTAGGAGATCAAAGAATACTTTATGGCGAAGTAGGTAAGGAGGGACTGTATTTTTCAAATGAAGAGAAGGATTTGTTTCTCATGATGGTTCGTCCTGACATTGAAAGTGAAACCTTTGTATCCGATCGTGCTGCCTATTATAAAGAGGTTCATGAGGTTATTTCCTTGTATCCTGTGATTACAGGATTGACTGGTGGTGCTTTTATTCAAGATTATGAAGCGGACACAGTAGCTTTTAATCACATGGGCTACAAGGTTTTAGTTACTTTGTGTATTGTTGTAGCCTTCGTCATTTTCATGTTCAGAAGTTTTAAATTGCCAACTTTGGCTTTAATACCTTTAATAGGTGGTGTTGTAATCACAGGTGGTTTTGCTTACCTGTTTTATGGTGAGTTAAACATGTTTTCAGTCACCTTTACCATGTTATTAATTGGATTAGGTATTGATTTTTCTGTTCATTTTCTTATGGCTATTCAAAGCAAAAATATTTCCAGTAAAGAAGATATCCTTGAGACAGTTTCTTATACAGGTCAAAGTATTCTTATGGGTGCAGTGACAACAAGTGTAGCCTTTTTAGCCTTCATCATTGCAAGATTCAAAGCTTTCGAGCAAATGGGCGTAATATCAGGTGTAGGCATTATGATTCTTGCCATTACAACGATTATCATATTGCCATCTATTTTGATTGTATCAAAATATAAAAATACCCCATCTACAACGCAACGGGATTCTTTTAATTTTTCAGGCATCAAAAAATATAGATATTGGATTTGGGGAATTTTTCTGGCTTTTGGTATCCTTTTGTTTCCTTATGTGATGAATACTGAAGTCGTTGGCGATATGAATAAAATCTATCCTGAAAATATGCCTTCAAGAGCTTATCAGGCACTTTTAAGTGAGCAAATGGATTATGATTTGGATACATTGTCTGTCTTACTCAAGAAAGAAGATAGTCTCGATGTGATACAAGAGATTATGAATATAGGGTCTGTAAAATCCATAAATAGTATTTATGATTTTATCCCACCTAATCAAAGTGAAAGTATTGAAAAGCTAAAGGAAAATCAAATAGAAATATCAAGAATTGAAATAGAGGATCTGCCTGTCGTTCTGAAAGAGAAATATATCAATGAAGATATGATGCGTATAGAGGTGATTCCTGATTTTAATATTTACAATGAACAGGCATATGAGAACCTTTCAAAACAAATTGAAAAGATTGCAGGCTTTCAACCCATTGGTATGGCAGCGCTTATGAATGAAGTGGTTGCGCTTACGAAAAGCGATATCATTAAAATCAGCGTAATGTGTTTGATTTTCATTTTGGTGACATTAATCATCATCTACAGATCTTTGAGAGAAACGATCATTACTATATTGCCTGTATTGATGACCCTTTATGTAACCATTGGTATTTTGCCTATACTTAATAGGGATATAAATATTTTTAGCATTGCTTCTTTTCCCTTAATATTAGGGATAGGTATTGATAACGGCATCCATTTAATGCATGCCTTAAAACATAAAAAGAATGGTCAACTGACAAGTACAATAAAGGCAATTATTATTACCACAGTGACAACTATGATCGGTTTTGGTAGCTTAGGACTGATTAATCATCCTGGAATGGCAAACTTAGGTTTTACGCTTGCGATTGGGATGCTTTTGAATTTTCTATTTACCCTGACTCTTATACCAAGTATAATTGAAGGTGAATAGAAAGGACTTTTATGAACAAGAAAATCATCATTTTTCTTGTTGCCAGTATAATCCTAGTCACTTTATTGGTAACCCTTGATTTGGGAAATGTATTTACCGTTGATAATTTACTGGAGAACAAGGACGAGTTAATTGATATCACAAAAGAACATTGGTTGATTTCTGCAGTAATTTATTTTATAAGTTATATTCTTTTAGTCTCCATTGGTTTACCAGTCTTTATTGTCTATGCATTGGCTGCTGGCCTGATGTTTGGTTTTGTAATAGGAAGTATTTTAACGGTAGTGGCATCATTCATTGGAGCGGTCATTACTTTTTTAGTGACACGGCATTTAATGTATGATTACTTTAGAAATAAATATGGTCATCGATTGGAAAAAATGGAAAACAGATTTAAAAACAAAGAGTTAAAAGTAATTCTAGGGTTGAGACTTTTTCCAGGAATGCCATATAGTGTAATTACGGTTTTTGCAGCTTTATCACCTATGAAAATTGAGAACTTCATGATAGGAACTTTTATTGGAAATGTTCCTAAAAAATTATTGTTGGTTTATATGGGTGCCGTAACAAGAACTTTAGGAGAGCTGTACGAGATAAAAACACCAAAACTTATTTTACCACTGATCGGTTTCGGTTTAATTGTACTGATTAGTTTTATAAAACATCACTTTAAAGCAAAACATATATAGTGTTTTGTTTTTTTTGAATTAAATTTCATAACTTTATTAAGTTAATGATATCCTTTGAGAATCCTAAGTGATAAGGATGACAATACATTTAAGGCCTGTTATAATGGCAATGGTTTTCTTGAAAAAGATAATGGAGGGAAAAATGTTTGAAACCTATGATTTTGAGATACAATGGACAATAAATGAATTATTGAAACACTATGATCCCATTCACGTTGAAGAAGCATGTAAATCTTGCGGCAATTATAATAAAGTTTGGTCTTGTCCTCCTCTTCAACTAGATGTGAAAGATTGGATTGAATCTTTTTCAAAAATTATTATTAGAATTCATAAAATTCAATTCTTACAACCTAACCTTCACAAGGATGAAATGCTTAAGGTCTTCGAATCAGAAAGACAAGCATTTGGACAATTCTTAATGTCAGAGGAACTTTCTGGTGATCAGTGTCTTATTGCAGGTCATTGCTTCCAATGTGAATTTTGTACAAAAGAAAAGAATTTACCATGTGTTAAAAAAGATAAAATGAGGTATTCATTAGAAGCCTTGGGATTTGAAGTAGGAAGCATAGCAAAAGCTTGTGGCGTGCCTATAAAATGGCATTTTGAGGGGGAAAATCCGTATTATTTAACGGTCGGAGGCTTGTTAAAAAAATAATTAATAAGGCAAAGGTTTTCCGAAATATACAAGTGTTTTTATTTTTGCTATACTCCAATAAAAGGAGAAATAATTATGCAAAATGTATTGTCAGAAGCGAAAAGATGTTTGAAATGTAAAAATGCAAAATGTGTCCAAGGATGTCCGATTCAAACGAATATTCCTGAAATGATGCGATTATTTGAAGAAGGAGATCTAAAAACAGCAGGCAATATGCTATTTGAAAATAATCCACTATCCATTGTCTGTGGATTGGTATGTCATCATGAAGCTCAATGTGAAGGACATTGTATTTTAAACCATAAGAATCAACCGATCAAAATTGGTGCCATTGAACATTATATTTCTGATTATAATTTGGATATTTTAGAAATTAAAAAGGCAGAAAATAATCATAAGAGAGCAGGGATCATCGGCTCAGGTCCAGCTGGGATTACCATTGCCTTTTTACTCGCTATAAAAGGTTACAAAGTAACTATTTTTGAATCCCATGACCGTATTGGTGGTGTGTTGCAATATGGTATTCCTGATTTTAGATTACCAAAGACTATTTTAAAGCGAATTCGCAAGAAATTAGTTGATTTAGGGGTTCAAATCAGACCCAATGTCTTAATCGGTCCTGTGCTTACTGTAGATGATATGTTTGCGGATGGATATGACAGTATATTCATTGGTACAGGGGTTTGGAATCCTAAGAAGATGCGCATTAAAGGTGAATCACTTGGTCATGTGCACTTTGCCATAGATTATTTAAAGAATCCAGATGCCTATGTATTAAATGGTCATGTAACAGTGATTGGAGCAGGGAATGTGGCTATTGATGTGGCTAGAACTGCCATTCGTAAAGGTGCAAAAAAGGTTACCTTAATGTATCGTAAGGATCGTGAAAATATGACCGCCAGTAAAGATGAAGTTGCTTTTGCGGAGTTAGATGGTGTACAACTTCAATTTGGTAAAGCACCTGTGGAAATTGATGATGAAGGCATTTGGTATCAAGAAAGTTATTTAGAAGATGAGGTTTGGTACACAAGAGAAGAGAGGCATTATCACGAAACGGATGCAGTAATAATCGCTGTAAGCCAAGCACCACGCAGTAACATTGTATCCAAATCTAAAGGTATAGAAGTGAACAAAGGCGGCTTTGTAAAGGCAGACTTTGATGGTCAAACGTCGAGACAAGGTGTTTTTGCTTCTGGCGATGTTGTTACTGGTGCTAAAACCGTCGTTGAAGCTGTAAAATATTCTAAAGTCGTTGCTGATGCCATGGATAAATACATGTCACAATTATAAACAAACATTTTGGTATAAGAAAATTCTTATACCTTTATTTGTTATCAGTGAAGTGTAAATGAAATTTAATGGATTTTTTATTTTAATTTTCTCTTGAAATGGTATACTGATAAGGCAGAGAAAGAGGTGTAAAATGAGTAAAACAGGTGAACAAATTCAACTTGCAAGGCTGAAGCAAAATTTATCCACTAAAGATTTAGCAAAAAAAGTAGGTCTGACTGCAAATTATATAGAAGACATTGAAACGGGTAAAAAAATCATCAATGAAAGTATTGCCAATAGAATCTTTAAGGCACTTGGTGTAAGTACAAATGTTTTATCACAGGAAGCCATGGCAAAAGTACATGAGCCTAAACCTGCACCAAAACCTGTGATACCTAAAAAAGTCGAGCATCATTCCATTGATCATGCACCTTCTTGGAATAAAGCCCTTGATAATATCATTCGAAAATACCCAGTGTATAACGCTCATACGAAGAAACATGTTGAGGATAGAACCATTCCAACCCTAGATACCAAAGTGGAAGGTTACCATTGCGATAAAATAACTTTCATACAAGTTTTTGATAATACTATGAGTCGATTCAATATCCTTGAAGATGATGTACTCATGCTTTTTCTAACCCAAGACATTACCAATGATAAAATCTATTACTTTGAATATGAAAATCGACCTTATATTCGAAAGCTAAGAAAAGAAAGCAATAAGAAGATTAGTCTTTATTCTGATGAGGTGACCACAACAATTGATCAAGATAAAATAAAGCTCATTGGGAAAGTTGTAAAGCTAGAAAGAAAAATGGATTAGGTGGCAGATGAAAAAAATCATATTTTCTATTCTTGGCCTCATACTTTTAAGTGGCTTAGTTTTTTCTGGCATAACCTTTTACAAAGGTTTTGAGTTATATCAAGAGACCATGGATGGTGTAGTCATTGGTGAAGTGTTTTTAAGCTATGAAAGTCAAGAGGATTATGTAACACTGGAAAATATTCCAAGCATGTTTCTTGATGCACTTATTGCAGTGGAAGATCATCGTTTTATGGATCATAAGGGATTTGATATTGTTTCCTTTGGAAGAGCTGTGATGAGAAATATCATGGAAAAGGAATATGCAGCAGGAGGAAGTACCATTACGCAGCAACTGGCAAAAAATTTGTTTTTTTCATTTGATAAAACATTAGAAAGAAAAGTAGCTGAACTTATTGTTGCCAAGGAAATCGAAAAGGCTTTTGATAAGGATACGATTTTAGAAATGTATGTGAACATCATTTATTTTGGTGACGGTTATACAGGTATCAAACAAGCTTCAGAAGGGTATTTTCAAAAAGATCCTGCTGATTTAACAGATGAGGAATCTATTTTATTAGCCGGTTTGCCACAAGCGCCAAGTTTGTATGCGATGTATGAACACTTTGATCGAGCAGTAGCAAGAAGTGAAGATGTATTATTTGCCATGGTCACTCATAAATATCTTTTAGAAAGTGAAAAAGACGCCTTGTATAAAAAAATTCAAACGATAAAAATCCAAGTCAATTGACTTGGATTTTTAATGGAGCTAACGATGAGATTTGAACTCACGACCTACGCCTTACCATGGCGTTGCTCTACCTACTGAGCTACGTCAGCGCATCTGTATATAGTATAGTATCTTTTATGGTGTTTGTGAAGGGGAAAAAATAAGAAATTCTATATATTGTGTGTTTTTTTTGTAAAAAAGTTGGATGCTTGTAGATGTAGTATGTCTAAAATATTACAGTTCTTAGAAAATGTTCTTTTTTACTTTTCAGGTACCTATATTTTAGTCTATAATTGTGATATATGGTATAACTTCGTTTATATAAAAAAAATTAAAAATAATATTAAAAAACAATGTGTTTTGGTCGATAAATGTAATGGGCAAGATTACATGCCTTAAACACAGGGGAAATTGGATGAAGGCAGCGAGAGTTAGTGAAGCGTTAATCGGTAGCATGATTGCTGAACCTGTATTCTCAGAGCAAGGTAATTTACTTCTTAAAGAAGGTGTCATAGTGAATTATCATGTATTGGATAAATTGATGATACATGAAATTGATTATGTCTATATTATTGAAGCTCTTACACAGGGGATAGAACCTAAAGGAATTATAGAAGATGAAAAACTTCTAGATTCAGTTAGGGTTGTTAAGCATGTCTTCGAAGATGTCTTAGAATACGAACGTATGGGTGTTAAATCTGCCATATCCAAGGAGCACATTGCACTTGTTAGAGAAGTGATCAATGAATTGATTGTTGAATTGGAGAAAGCGGAGGATATCTTATATACTGTCGTTGATTTAATTGGTACAGATGCTTATACCTATAGACATTCTGTAAACGTAACAGTCTTAACGATTATTACTTCAAAAGCCTTGGGCTATAGAAGAGAAGATATAAAAAACATCGCCTTAGGGGCATTACTTCATGATATTGGAAAAGTACGTGTTGAACCTGAATTAATTCTAAAACCAAGTAAATTGACATTTGAAGAGAGAAAAAAAGTTGAAAAACATGCTGAATATGGCTACGAGTTACTTGAAGCCATTGAAGGTTTGCCTTATACAACAAAACAGATTATTCGATTACATCATGAGAAATTAGATGGCTCTGGATATCCGTTGGGCTTACAAGGTATTGAAATCCCTGAATATGTACGTATTGTAACTGTTTGCGACATGTATGATGCCATGACTACAGATCGTGTTTATCGCAAGAGAATGCCGATATATCGTGCGTTGGATATTTTAATGGCAGAGGCAATTTATCGTATTGATCCTAAAATCTATACCGTTCTCTTGAGAAACATTGCGATATATCCAATAGGTACAGGGGTTATCCTATCAGACAGTAGAATCGGAATCGTGACGGGTTTCAGGAAAGAAAATCCTTCAAGACCTAAAGTTCGGGTATTAAATAATAGTCCAAATTCTAGTGAAATTCATTTGGAGGAAATTGACTTAGAAAATAGCCAGATTCTTTTCATCGAAGATGTTTGGGATGTGGAAATTGTAAAACAGAAAAAGGAAAAATTGCTTAATTAGAAGTATATTCAGGTCACAACAGATGTTGTGACTTTTTTACATAGAGAAAGTATTAAAAATTTGTTATAATTGTAACCGGTTACAATACTGGAAAGTGGTGATGATATGAAAATGGAAGATATTGCAAGACTTGCTGGGGTATCTAAAGCCAGTGTATCAAGAGTATTAAACAACAAGCCAAATGTTAGCCCAATCCTGAAAGAAAAAGTTGAGGCCGTAATAAAAGAGTATTCCTATACCCCTAATTTACTTGCACAAGCCTTAAATACCAAGGCAACAAAGTCTATTGGTGTTCTCCTTCCTGCTATTGGTTTGGATGTGTTTTCTTCAATTACAGAAGGCATTAGTCAAGTGCTATCCAAAGAAGGATATGAACTTCTTCTAGCGGATTCTGGTGGTAATTTGGACAAGTGTAAGAATTACTTGGAAGTTTTTAAGAGAAAGCAAGTAGATGGTATTTTATATTTTCCTACACAATTACCAGAAGATCATGTTCAGTACATTAACAGTTTAAAAATTCCAATTGTTTTAATTGGACAAAATCATGAAAAACTTGAGAAACCTGCAGTTTATTTTTCGGATAAGGATGCAGCAGTAGATATTATCAATGTCCTTGTTAAAACCGGTCATAAGAAAATAGCTTATATTTCCATGCCTAAAGAACATGATATTGGTAAAATGAGATTAGAGGGCGTAAAGTCCGCTGTCATTAACAATGGTATAGAAGCCTATGTGGTGTATGCTGAAGATTTAAGTTATGAAGCAGGTTATCAAGCTATGAGTCAAATTATATCTAGAGATGTTACTGCAGTATTTGCAGCCATGGATCGTATTGCCATTGGTGCAATGCGCTATATACAAGATCAAGGTTTAACGATACCTGATGATTATTCAGTCATAGGCATTGATGATATGGAGATTTCAAAGATGCTGAATCCTCGTTTATCAACTATATTATTTGATTACAGATTAAGTGGTAAGCGAGCAGGAGAAATGATCTTAAATGTCATAGAAAATAAAGAAGTGCATTCAGAACTATTAGAACATGTATTTAAAAGGCGTGAAAGCGTTAAGGAGGTATAATGTACGATAAGGTTATTGCTTCAAAGGAATATATTGAGAACATCTTAAATATAAAACCTAGAGTCGGTATTATTTTGGGCTCAGGACTTGGTGATTTAGTGCATGTAATTGAAGACAAGCAATATATCAATTACAGTGAAATTCCACATTTTCCTCAATCAACGGTTAAGGGTCATGCAGGAAGATTGGTTGCTGGTAGAATAAAAGGTGTAGATGTGCTTTGTATGGAAGGGCGTTTTCATTTTTATGAAGGCTATACCATGAAGGAAGTCACATATCCAGTTTATGTCTTTAAAATGCTTGGTATTAAGAACATTATTGTTACAAATGCTTGTGGTGGAATTAATACTGATTTTGAACCAGGTACTTTGATGATTATCAAGGATTTCATAAATTTAATGGGTACTAATCCTTTGGTAGGTCCAAATGACGAAAGATTTGGTCCTCGTTTCCCAGATATGAGTGAGCCTTATAATTTGAAATTTATTCAACTGGCTAAAGAAGTGGCGGATGCACATCATATTGCTTATAAAGAAGGTGTTTATGCTGGTTTCATGGGTCCCTATTATGAAACTGCTGCAGAAATCGTAATGATTAAAAGACATGGAGCAGATGCTGTAGGCATGTCAACTGTACCTGAGACTATTGTAGCCAATTATTTAGGTATGGAAGTACTGGGTATTTCTTGTATCACCAACATGGCTACAGGTATACAGGAAATGAAGCACTCTCATGAAAGAGTAGTTGAAATGGCAAAGAAAGCCTCAGTCAATCTTTGTACATGGGTAGAAAACTTAATTGGTGCTATGTAAGTGAAGCTTCTGGAGAAATCCAGGAGTTTTTTGTTCAAAAACACTTTAAAACGTGCATTCTACTGGATTTTGAGTTATGATATTAAAGTAAGCAAAGGAGAATAAAATGGATAAAAAATTTTTAGAAACTTTAATTGATACACCATCACCATCAGGAAATGAAGTTGAAATACAAAAAAAATGGATGACAGAGATGAAATCATATGCAGATCAAATTGAGACAGATATGTCTGGTAATGTATACGCAATTTTAAACCCAGGTGCAGACTTTAAAGTGCTTTTGGCGGGTCACTGTGATGAAATTGCTTTTATGGTACAGCATATTGATGATAAAGGGTTTGTATATGTAACAAAAGCTGGTGGTATCAATCCGAAACTCGCTTTGGGTAGTCGTGTGAAAATTTATGGGAAAGAAATTGTCTATGGTATTGTAGGTGTAACTGCAGAACATAAAGGTGGTGCCAAAGGAGAAATCAATGTGGAGGACTTAGTCATTGATACTGGTGCCGAAAACAAAGATGCCTTAAAAGGAAAAATTCGTATAGGTGATTATGTTTTATACGATGTAGCATCACATGATTTGATGGACCACAAATTTGTAGGGAGAGCTCTTGACAATAGAACGGGTGTCTTTATTGTAGGTGAAGTCATTAAAGCTTTATCTAAGGAAAAATTGAATGTAGCAGTTTATGGTGTAAGTACTGTAAATGAAGAAACGACAGCAGGTGGTGCTCATTTTGCAGCGGCTAATATTCAACCGAACATGGCTTTGGCTTTGGATGTGACCTTTGCAACAGATGCTCCAGGTAGTGTTCCCAAAAAAGATGGCAATGTTAAATTAGGTGGTGGACCAGTAATTTCCTTTGGTTCTCAAATTAGTCGTAAAATCAATGAGATGATTGAAAAAACGGCAGAAGATCATCATATGCCTTTACAATTGGAATTAACGCCAAGAACCACTGGTACTGATGCTGATCGTATGCGCTTTACTGGAAAGGGTGTACCTGTAGGATTGATTTCATTACCACTTAGATATATGCATTCACCAAGTGAGGTAGTAGACTTAAGAGATATTCAAAGTGAAATCGACTTGATTGTTCAAATGATCAAAAATATGACTGGCAATGAAAATCTTAATCCTTTAGCATAATGCAATCCCTCTATTGAAAAATAGAGGGATTTTTTAAGTGTTTACAAGGTAGTTAGATATTGATCTATGAGTTGGTTTACAATTTCAGGCGCAACAACATTGTGATTTTCATCTACCATATTGCAAGCTGAATCAAAAGTACCTAGAAGCTTGGGACTTCCTTTTTTTAAACCTCCAACCACTGCAATATTTGCTCTTGTAATAAACATTTGGGGTCTGAAACCAAAGAGAACTGTATCCCCAACTTTTACATTATCAATAGGAGTTAACATCCCATAATAATCGATATTGTCCAAAGGAAGTTGTTCCCAACTTAACTTCTGATGTTTTGCAGTTTGATATTCTGAACCCACTAAGGCTTTTACAGGATATCCAAGTGGACCACCACCCATACAGACATAAAGACCCCCACCAAAAGCATAAGCTTTGTTGTTGAACAGATGACTGATTTCTGAGACATATACTAAAGCAGGATTTTCCTTTGCATCTGGATTATAGATATGTTCAGGAGTTGTTCCTGTTATGCCATGGCCAGGTTCAACGTGTGTCGCTCCAATCTCTTTAAAGAGTTTCATCGTTTCTGAAGAAGTATTGCCAGGCATATTGATGTGACTGACTTTTAGATGAAAGTCACTTTCAAGAATTTTGACTGCTCTTGTGATTGCCTTTGTGTTAGACGTTAATGTCATGTCTTCAGTAATCCAGTTGTTATAGGTAATACATGGAAAAGCAGTAACACCAACAATCTTAAGATGCTGTAGTTTAAGAATTTCTTTTACAAATTCATGAAGTTCGTGAATCATAATGCCGGATTCCTGTCCAGGCAGAAAAAGACCATCATGATCCGCTACTTTAATAAGGACATTTTGAATCATATCCTTTTCTTTTGCTGCAGAATTTAAAGCTTCAGCAGATGCTAGACTATACAAAGTGACCACATCAGGTTTCATTTCCAGTACAACTTTGTTAAGATGCTTTGGGACTTGAGATAAATGGCCAATATGCCCAATGGGAATCTTATAACGATGTAGCAGCTTTGCTCCAGTAATGTCAACGGCAACGGTTTTATCAATCCCTGCATGCAAGGCAGTTTTAACAGCAAAGGGATTACGTCCAATTTGCTTTGTCATAAAATAAGTTTGTAAGTTCTTTTTTTTAGCATCAAGACTGATTATTTTTGCATTCTCATAAATTGTATCAAGATCTAAAAGCCAAGTGTTTGGAAGGATTAAGCCAGCTTGATGCCAAGAAATGGCCAACTCAAGTAGTTCCGAGTTTTTTTTCATTAAATTTTTTAAAAACATATTTCTCTCCTTATCATTTTTTTGATTGTACCATGTAAGTTCTATTTTGAAAATATAAGCGCTTTAACTTTAAAATAAAAAAAACACTCAATCCTTTTGATTGAGTGCTTTTGTATTAGAAAGCCCAATTGCCTTTTTCAAAGATCTTAACTTCTGTACCATCTTTTTCATAAGCAGTAATTTCTAGTTCTGGTCCACCAACCATGAAATCAACGTGGATTAAACTAAAGTTTGCACCTCTTTGAGTTAACTCTTCTTGAGATGCTTTGTCACCACCGTTCATGGCATAGCTGTAAGCTCTTCCTAGTGCAAAGTGACAAGATGCGTTTTCATCAAATAATGTGTTGTTAAATAAAATACCTGTGTTTGAAATTGGAGAATCATCAGGCACTAAAGCAACTTCTCCTAAATATTTAGCACCCTCATCATTAGCCAATAATTTTTCAAGAACGTCATAACCTTTTTCAGCGTAGAAATCTACTACTTGACCATCTTTGAAAGTAAATCCAAAGTTATCAATGAGCTTACCATTTAAACTCAATGGTTTGGTTGCCTTTAAAGTACCATTAACTTTTAAACAATGTGGTGTTGTGAATACTTCTTCAGTAGGGATGTTAGCGACAAATTTTGGTCCTGCTTGACTTGCCTTTGAACCACCCATCCAATGATGTCCATCTGCTAAATAAACTTCTAAATCAGTACCTGGTGCTTTATAAACAAGCTTTTCAAAATCCTTTTCATTGAAATAATCTTTGTATTTCTTTAAGCTTTTATCATGTTCTTCCCATGCTTCAACTGGATTATCTTGATCTACACGCGTTGCTTCAAAGATCTTAACCCATAGTTGATCAATTGCTTCTTCAAGTGGCAACTCTGGGAATACACTTTTAGCCCAGGCTTCTGAAGGAACTGCAACAATGGACCATTTGGTATGACCAGTCATTCTATAATGCATAATTGGAGCAACTGCCTGAGAAGCAGTTTTTTGTGCTTTTGCAATAAGTTCTCCATCAATATCCTTCAACAACTCAGGATCTGGTGCTGAGACAAAAACTTGATGATAATTGTCCTTGTACATTGCTTCCATCGCTTCTATTTTCCATTGTGGAAAACTTTCAAATACAAAATCGTGACCATGCTCGTAACGCGCAATTGCCATTTGATCATCCGAATATTGGAATTCCACATGTTTAGCACCAGCAGCATATGCTTTTTCAACAATTTTACGACATAATGGCAATGCAGCTTCATTACCACCTAAAATTAATGCTTCGCCTGCTTTTAGATTAACGCCAGTTTTAATAACGAGTTCAGCATATTTTTCCAGTTCTCTTTCAAATTTCATACTCTTCTCCTTTAGTTCGTGTATCGTAATACTTTTCTTCATTATATCATATAAAGTGATGAATGAAATGGAAGGTTTAAATTCTAATGGATCTTTATTTTTCATTTGTAAGAAATTTTTAAGAGAATTTTTATTTGGAAAATTATATAATTGTAGAACAGTACTAAATAAAGCGATATATGTCTAAATAGGCGAATCACATTAAAAATATACCATTCTATAGTATAATAAAGATAATGAATAGTATAGAAAGAGGGCACATGGCAGTTTTAGGGACAATAGAAACAGAAATAGGGAAAATTGAAATAAGAGAAGCAAAAGTTAAAGATGCATCGTCTACAGTTGAGTTCATGAACTGGGTAACTGGAGAAGTTGACTATCATACTTATGGTGCGAATGATTTTAACATTAGACCAGAAGATGAAGCTAGAATGATTGAAATGTTTCACTCAAGAGATAATTGTTTATTTCTCATTGCAACATTTTCAGGGCAGATTGTTGCAGTTGCAACATTAACTGGAGGCGTTAAAGAGAGAGTAAAGCATCGCGGTACTATTGGTATTACCGTTGCGAAAAGATTTTGGCGACTGGGTATAGGGCAACAGATGATGCGAATTATTATTAATTATGCAGAGAAGAGCCCTGTTCTAACCAAACTTGAATTATTGGTACATGAAGAAAATATTCCGGCTATTAAATTGTATAATAAGCTTGGATTCTTTAGAGAAGGAACAATTCAGAGATATTTCAGATTTGAAGAGACATATTATGATGGGATTAATATGGGGTTGATTGTAGATTAGGTGGTTGATATGAAAAAATTGATTTGCATCGTTATTTTGATGCTAAGTATTAATTTTGTTTATGGAGATGTTATTGAAGGAAATAGTGATGAGTCTATTGAAAATACATTCATTGTGTTAATGGAAGATGGAACCATAGAAGTAAGAACAATAGAACCCGTTGAAATGAGTGGTTTGTTGAGAGCATCAATTAATCCTTTGGATTTGTTACTTGAAAATATTCGTCAAGAGGAAGGTGTAATTGCAGTCAGTAAAAATCAAAGAATTTATATGACTGAGTTACCAACAGACCTGAATCCATTGGATGTATGGAAATTTAATGTAACAGATATGACGAATCTTTGGGATATGATTACCAATGACTATGTCTCTACAGATGTGGTTGTAGCAGTTGTTGATTCTGGTGTAAATACAAATCATACGGATTTAAATTTACTTTCTGGTTATGATTTTGCAAATGATGATAATGATCCAACTGACTTTACGGGTCATGGTACCCATGTGTCAGGTACTATAGGTGCCATAAGGGACAATGGAGAGGATAAGGTTGTTGGAATAGCACCGAATGTCAAGATTTTACCTGTAAAAGTATTTGGTGATAATGGCTATGGTACTTTATCTTACTTAGCACAAGGCATTCAATATGCAATCCAACAAAATGTTGATGTCATTAGTATGTCTCTAAGCTATGGTGGCAGAGATTCTGTTATAGAAAACCTTCTGAATCAAGCGGAACAACAGGGGATAGTAGTAATAGCTGCAGCGTCAAATGAGAGTAATCATTGGGTTATAGGGGACATATATGATGAATATACTGAATTTCCAGATAATCAACATGCAGAGGTATTAAGTTTTCCAAGTGCTCATGAAACTGTATTATCAGTGGGTTCAATTATGTATAGAAATGGCAATTATGCGATTTCTGACTTTTCAAATGTATCAGGGACAATTTCTGAGAACATTGATAATCAAACTGTTAATACAGAAGTTTTTCTAGATGTTGTAGCACCTGGTTCCAATATTTATTCATCCAATTTAGATAGTTTAACTCAAGCGGTATCTAAATCAGGTACTTCAATGGCAACACCACATGTTTCAGGCTTGGCGGCATTGTTACTTACGGCTTATCCTGATGCAACTCCTGCTGAAATAAGAGATATTATTAGAGAAACTGCTGAAGACCCTAGGGTTGTGATTCCTGATGGATACAATCGAGAAAACACCATAGGACAAGGTGTTATCAATGTGGAAGCGGCACTTAATTTTGCTGCAATAAAGCAGATAAATTTTAGTGAAATAAGTGACTTTGGTTATATGATGAATGAAACATCTTATCATTTATCTGTTCCATTTGAAGTAACATCTTTGTCAATGACAGCAATTGTTGAAAACAATGCAACTTATACATTGAACGGTAATCCTACTGACTTAAGTGAAATCATTAGTTTAAATTATGGAGACAACAATTTTGAAGTGAAAGCTATAAATGGAGCACTTTCAACGACTTATAGTTTTAATGTATTTAGAGAACAACCTTATTTAGACCAACTGATTCTAGAAAACAATGGTATAAATGAAGCTGTTGGCTTTAATAAACTTACTTTAGACAATACATGGTTGATATCTCATGATGCAACAGACCTTGATTTAAAAATCACTTTACCAGCAGGTGTTTCAGCTACAATTGATAATGAAGCAACAAATATCAAGACATATGCAATGACAACAAACCATAATGTGGTTATTAAGGTTTTTCCATCGGATGATAGTTCATTTTCAAGAACATATCAAATAGGTCTAGTAAAAGACAGAGCTGCAATATCATTACAAGAAATTGACCTAAACGATATACAAGTGACTGATTTTGATATGTTTAAAAGAGACTACAATCTAGGGCGTTTATCTTACAATCCAATTGTCTATAAAGCTATAATATTTGATTTGAATGGTGAAATCTCTTATAAAGTGGATGAAGGAGAATATATTAATATAAATTCAGAAGATTCCATTACATTAGACGTCGCTGTAGAAACACCACATAAGCTTTATTACAAAATACAAAATGAAGGCGATTCTAAAGTCTATTCATTGGATTTTATTAGAGATGATGGTGTGGATCTAACAGATATAACTTTTGATTTAGATGGCAGTGTGTTACATCCAGATTTAGTATCTCCTGAAATAATCAATGCATCTTTTGAAATCAATCAAGTCGTGATTAATACGACAGCTGAATATGCATCAGTTCAACAATCTATAAAAATCAATTCAGGTGAATTTGTTCCATTAAATGAAAATCATATCATTGATTTACCTACTGGTTTAAATACAATCATCATAAAACTGGAAAATGGCACTCCTGAGACCCTTGGATACAGTATTCAAAACTATACATTCCAAGTTGAACGACAGGGGAATAGTAAGTTGAGTGATATGACGGCAGCTTTCTCAAGTGAAGGTAATCCCGTGACTTCATATAACAATCCAATATTCAATACAGAAACATATGCTTATACTTATGATTTGCCAATGAGTTCAGACCAAGCAGTACTTAATTTAACTGCAGTGGATGCAGAAGCTGAAGTAACAATTCAAATTAATGACCAGGACCCTTTGGCATACAGTGATGATTTTATCGTAGCTTTATCAGGTTCTGATACTGTAACTATAAGTATTACATCTGGATTAAGTGTGGAAACCTATGTCCTTAATTTTAATCTCATTGATGTGACATTACTTCAAAGTTTGTCTTTGAAAGTATCAGATGTTGAAAAAATTAGTTTTGATGAAAGTATAGTAAATTATAGTGTGGGCTTTAATGAAGTTGAATCATTTGATCTGGCAGCAGTGATGAAATATCCAGCTTATAGTCATATGGAGATGACATATAGTGGTAATATGAGTGCCTTTGATGGTAGTGAAACTCTTAACTACCTTGATGAAACTCAAGTAGTCATTACTGTAACAGGTCCAAACAGTGAAAGTAAATCCTATAACATTTCTATATCAGAGGTGGTATTAAGTAATATTTCTACTTTAAACAGTTTAACTGTTACAGGATATAATTTAACACCTAATTTTGATGAAAATATTTACAACTATACTTTGAATGTTGAAAATGGTGTTTCTTCGATTTCTGTTAATGCATTAAAAACAGATGGAAATGCCACCGTAAAAATCAATAATGAAGTGTCCACAACTAAAAATATAAGTCTTAATGTAGGAACACAAAATATAATTGTTGAAGTTTCAGCAGAAGATGGCTCTATAACGACATACACGATTGCCGTTACAAGAGCATCCGCACCTGTTGTAATACCGCCACCCGTTATTGTTGTACCACCGCCCGTTGTAGTGCCACCACCAGTACTTGTTGTGGAACCTATAGAGGATCAAGTATCAACATATGAAAATGAAAATGGTGAAGAAGTATTGGTCATTTCAGTTTCAGATAGCCGTGTGGCTGAACTTGCCAATAACGATGATCAAATTATAATCATCGAAGCAGACCAAGAAAATGCTGAAATTGTTATGAATCAAGAGGTTTTGGCAGTTCTTTATGAAACCTCAAAGGCTTTAGATGTGAAAATGGATGAAGTGACCTTTAAATTATCTGGCGAACTTCTAAAAGCCTTAGGTGTAAAAGAAAACTTCATAGTAAAGGTAGATAAGCTTGCAACACCATCGGATTCCAAATTCCCAGTCTTTGAAATGAGTTTGTTAGATGGTGAATCACCAATTGATAAACCGAAAAAACCTGTACAAATTCAAATTGACTATGATACAAGAAGTGTCAGTAATAAAAGTAATTTAGGCGTATATTACTACGATGAAGACTTAGAGCGTTGGGTATTTGTAGGTGGTAAAATTGATGGGAATCAAATCGGCTTTACTGCAAATCATTTCTCAAAATATGCAGTAAGAGAACAATTTAAAACTTTTGAGGATATTCAAAACCACTGGGGCAAATCTTTTGTTGAAGCCATTGCTTCAAGAAATATTGCCGCAGGCGTATCCAGTACTTCCTTCAACCCAGATGGGACTTTAACAAGAGCAGAGTTTATTGTTTTAGTGACGAAATTATTAGGCTTACCAGAGTATACAGGCTGGATTCCAAATGATTTAATAGAAAAGGGAAGCTGGTATGAACCTTTTGTCAAACAGGCTTATCATGCTGGATTGATGATTAATACTTTTGGTGTGACTATGGATCCTAATACACCAATCACAAGAGAAGAAATGGCCAGTTTTCTCATGGCAGCATATTTCTATCAAACCAATACGAAAGCAAGTGATTTTCTAGTTACAGCAGTTGAATTTGCCGTTGATGAAGGTGATGTAGAATCTTATTATCGAGATGCAGTACGTATGGCATATCAACTTCAACTGATTGTAGGGGATAACAACAATCGTTTTAATCCTAAAAATACTGCTACTAGAGCAGAAGCTGCTGTTGTTATTGTAAAACTCTTAAAGGCATTATCTTACATGTAAGGACTGATTACAGTCCTTTTATACTGACTGGACTTTTGATGCAGAAAAATGTAATGTTGGATCCCAAAATTTAAAAATCATAAAGAGGTATATTATAATGGAGATAGAAGTAAAGTTAAATCAAAAGGAAGATATAAATACCATTATGGCATTGCTGAAGACTTCATATTGGGCTAAGGATCGCTTGGAGGAAGTTATGGTGAAAGCTATTGAACATTCCGAGTGTATTTATGCATATGAGAAACAAAATCTTGTGGGATTTGCACGATTAGTAACAGATTATGCAACTGTATTTTGGTTGTGTGATGTAATTGTATCTGAAAACCATCGCCATGAAGGTATTGGAAAAAGTATGATGCATTATATAGCAAATCTACCGTATTATAAAAGTTTAAAAGGTGTACTGGCAACCAATGATGCTTTTGGATTATATGAACAATATGGTTTTGTAAAGGAACCAGTTAAGATGATGACCAAACCTAGACTGTAATAGAGGTGCAAAATGACAAGCAAAAAAGAGCTTTTACAGGGCTTTCATGAAAATATAGGCGGAGAATATGATGAAGGTAAACTAGGGCACGGTCCATACTTGGTTTTTCCTTACAAAAATTGGGCGATTGTACTGGATTATCATACGGTTCATGCAGGAAATAGTAATGTGACTTATACCCGGGTGAGAACAGCCTATAAAGCTTATTCACCACTTGAAATGACTGTAAAAAAAGAGGGAATTGGATTTAAAATTGGAAAAGCATTTGGTGCAAAGGACATTGAAATTGGTGATGAAATTTTTGATGATGCCTATGTGATTAAAGGTTCTGATGAATTTGTTATTTCGCGTTTACTTAATTTTTTCGAAATCAAATCGAGAATTAATTTTAAAACATCTTTCAAGTTGAAGATTACTAAAAAATCAACGATGGGAATGAAGGCTTGTGATGGCGAAAGTGGTATTATTTTTTATAAAACGGGTCGTTTAAAGCATGAGATTGAAATTATTAATTTAATAGAGCTTTTTAAGTTCATTTTAGATGAACTAGTAGAATTGAATGTAGCTTTGGAAGATAAACCCCTTACAGAGATTCGAAAGAAAAAGTAGTCCCCTTAGAATTGTATAAATGCTATAATAAGTTAGAAAAGAATGAAAAATACGAGCACAAAAAAATGAACCTTGGATGGGTTTAGACGAGATTTTTTAGTCTTTTTCAT
>JAFGVN010000033.1 GCA_016937975.1 Clostridia bacterium | reverse complement strand
CACGTTGGGTTCTGTGAGGGGCAACTAGACTATTTCCCTCACTATGAAAATAGAGAGGGGGAATGTCGAGCGTTGTCTACTCGACGCCATATGTATAAAGATTATTACAAAAAGTATTTAGGTGTAAAAGCCTTTGAAAACCAGTTGGTTTCTTCGATGCAAAGAGAAATACCCTTGAATAAGCAGTATTATTATAGTGTTGTGGTATCAGAGGTTGAAAAAGCTCTGATTTACTCTGTTAAGCCAGAGTGGTTGGAAATTTTTCGAGGTGTAGAACTTAATTACTTCAATCCTAGTGAGGTTTTAAAGAATCTCAATGAAAGAGAAAACTGGCTTCACGCATATAGAACTATGTATCGCATGGTCTATCAAGGTGAAGAAATCCTTGAGACTAAAGCAGTTGTATTAACTGAGGATTTATACAGGAAGCAACATGCAAACCAATCGGAAGCATTCTTTGAAGCTTATTTAAAGAAAAATGGAGAGCTTATTAGAACTGGAAGAAGGTTCTGGATTTATCATGAGAAACAATGGGCAGCATCAGGTGTTGTTAGTGATATTGACTTTAATGGTGGCAATATTGCTGTCTATACTGAAAAAGAGTTTAGAAAAAAAGGTTATGGCAAGGAAGTCGTTACAGCATGTATAAATTGGTGCATCTGCAATAATGTGCTACCGGTATATTTAGTGGATTGTCATAATACCTCGTCCATTGCTTTAGCGAAATCTTTAGGTTTTGAGATTATCGCCAAAGAATGGATCTTGTCAGAAGTCAAGTGAGGTTTATTCAGATAAGTGAGGATGGATTCTATGCGTATTGGTTTACTATCAGATGCTCATGGCAATGTCTACGCTGCTAAAGCAGTGATTGAAGCAATGAAAGAAGCTAAATGTGATTATATCATTAGTCTAGGAGATGCCATTGCTATTGGACCTTTTCCAAAGGAAACAATGGATTTACTCCTTGAAGAAAACATTACAATGATTAAAGGTAATCATGAGTTATATTATTTAATGGATGAAAAAGTCTTAAGAAAGCAAGTTGCATTTGACGGAGAATTTTACCATCAAATGTGGGTGAAAGAACAACTTAAGAAGGATTATATTCAGATTGTTGAAGAAATGCCTATGTCCTTATCCATGAACATTGAAGGTCATCAAATTTACTTTGCACATTATGCATTTAAAAATTCTTGGTATGAAAATTTTGTAGATAATCCTACAGCAAATCAGTTGTCAGCATTATTTCAAAGAAATGATGCCATTATTGCTTTTGGACATCATCATCCTCAATTTGATTTGATTGATGAAATAAGGCACATACATTATATCAATCCTGGCGCTTGTGGTATCACATTAGAGGATGAAGCACCTTTTTGTATTATGGAGATTAAAAAGGATCTTGTAGATGTAAGATACCTTAAAGCTCATTATAATCGTCAGTTGATTATTCAAGCCATGAAAGAAAAAAATATTCCTGGTGGGGATTTTATCCTCGAAGTGTTTTTCAAAGAAAAATAGAAATCATCATAATGATGTTATTCATAATTTGTCAGGAGGCAAAATGAAAGTATCCGTATTAGGTTGTGGTCGGTGGGGTACCTATCAAGGATGGTATGCTGATCATATAGGACATGATGTCTTGATTTGGGGAAGACCAGGGTCAAGAAACCTTGAAACTTTAGTTCAGACAAGAAAAAATGATTATTTAAATCTAACGCCGACGATGGCATTGACAGATGATTTAAAAAAAGCTGTCCAACATGGCGATATGATAATTATCTCTGTCAGTTCACAACATTTAAGAGATTTGGCGATTAAACTCAATCAATTGGATTTAAAAGGCAAAACCTTTATTTTAGCCATGAAAGGCATTGAAAATGAAACAGGAATGAGATTGACGAAAGTTATGGAATCAGAAATTCAGCAAAAAATCAACTTGGCTATTTGGGTTGGCCCAGGTCATGTACAATCTTTTGTGAAGGGTATTCCAAACTGTATGCTCATCTCTTCAGAAAATATTGATGTAACGAAATCCATTATAGAAGCATTTAGTTCAGATTTAATCCGGTTGTATATTGGTCAGGATTTGATTGGCAATGAAATCGGAGCAGCTGCGAAGAATGTCATTGGTATTGCAGCAGGGATGTTGGATGGTTTTGATTATGGCAGTTTAAAAGGGGCTTTAATGGCAAGAGGATCTAGGGAAATTTCTCGTTTGGTTCGTGCCATGGGAGGCAATGAATTAACTATATACGGTCTAAGTCATATTGGTGATTATGAAGCAACTTTATTTTCTCCATTTAGTAACAACAGAAGATTTGGTGAGGACTTTGTAAAGAAAATTCCATTTACTAAATTAGCGGAAGGTGCCTCTACTGTTAAGTCTTTAATGTTGCTCAGTGAAAAATATCAAGTGGAGCTACCTGTCTGTCAAGCGATTTATGATGTATTGTACAATGAAAAAGACCCTAAAGAAGTATTAAGTAACTTATTTGTACGCCCAACAACATTTGAATTTTAGGAGGAGAAATGAATCATCTTGTTTTAATAGACGGTCACAATTTGCTGTTCAGAATGTTTTATGGCATTCCAAAACCGGTTTATAATGCCAAGGGAGAAGATATAAAGTCGGTTATGGGATTTGCTAGTGGGGTTTTAAAATTGGTTAAAACCTTAAAAGCTGATCGTATGCTTGTGGTCTTTGATTCAATAACCAGTATCTCAGATCGTAAGGATACTTATGATGACTATAAGCAGAACCGAATTGATTACAGTCAAATGCCTGATGACGAAAATCCATTCACTCAACTCCCTAAGATTTTTCAAGTTCTTGAACATATGAATATTGCTTATCATATAGCCGATGGTTATGAAGCAGATGATTATATTGCATCAATTTGTCAGCAACATGAAGGTTATAGAATGACCATAGTTTCTACGGACAGTGATTTTAATCAATTGGTAAATGAACGCGTGACTATTTTTAATCCTAGAGGAAAGGATGGAATATTCTATACACCAGACCAAGTCTTTGAAAAATTCAATGTGCATCCTAATCAAATCGTAGACTACAAGTCTTTGATTGGAGATACCGCTGATAATATTCCAGGTGTAAAAGGTATTGGTCCCAAGCGTGCAGCTGAGATTTTGTCTTATGGTACACTAGAAAATATATTAAGTAAAAACACAGAATGTCCAGAAAAATTTTTTGAAAAACTTGAGGAGTCAAGAAGTATTTTAGAAAGAAATAGAATGCTCATTCAAATGCGACATGATGTAGAGTGTCCAGTTAAGGATGAAGTACTGAAAATAACTTGTGATGTGAATCAGAGGCCATTAAGTATCTTGGAAGCTTGTGGTTTAAGATAATGTTTGGTACAATGAGACCTGTTGAGGAGGTTTCATGAAAAAGCAGAATATTATTTTAGGTTTAATTTTAATCACCGTATCATTTTTATTACATGGCATGCATTATATGATTTTCCATGATCTTCATCATATTATGATTTTCTTGTTTGCTGATATTGCTTTTATTCCTTTAGAAGTCCTTTTGGTATCTTTAATTATTGAAAGATTAATCAAGAAAACTGAAGAAGAAAAAATATTGAAGAAGATGCATATGCTTGTAGGCTTATTTTATCAGAAGTATGGTGATGATTTACTGTGTCATTTTGTCAATGCTTCTCACATTGATGATGATATAGATTTCGAAATGAATTACAAGTGGAAAAGAAAACAGTTTCAAGAGTTAAAGAGAAAAATAACTGCCTTGCCACATCACATTGAGATGAAGGACATCAACATTCACAAAATTTTTGAATTGTTGGCGCAAAATGAACCTTTGATGATCAACTTAATCTCTAATCCTAGCCTACAGGAAAATGATTTGTTTTCAGATTTGCTTCTGGCAACTTTTCATCTTTATGATGAGCTAAGAACGAGAAATCTTAATACGATTGTCAAAAAAGATTTGGATCACTTAAAATTTGATTGTGAACGCGTTTATCGCAGCTTGTCTGTACAATGGGTGGATTATATGGCACATCTTCAGGAAGTCTATCCATATTTGTTTTTAACAGCAGCAAAAAATAATCCATACGATCATAGAGACCCAGAATATATAGAGCAGATTTTACTGGGTTAGACAATAAAGATATCTTCAAACGAAGGTATTTTTTTGTTAGGAATTTTTCTTGTTTATGAAATCTTCTCACCTTATGAAAACTTAAATAGAGTAAAGAAAAATTTATTATGAGGATTAAAAATCTATTAATTTAAGAATTTCCATGCTTTATCCATGGAAAAGTGTGTATAATAAGAATGGAAGAAGTTTACTATTAAAGCATATGATATCCATAGTATTTTAGGAGTTGCAATGAATAAAAATTTACTTGAGATTAAAATGGAGACCATAAGTGACCAATATGATGTAAATCAAATTACAAAACTAGCTTTTGGTCAAACCAATGAATGCATGTTGATTGAACGTTTAAGAGAAGATGCATCCTTTGTTCCAGAGTTGTCATTAGTAGCCAAATTCAAAGGCATTAACATTGGACATGTACTCTTAACAAAAGTATTGATTGATGCTACAGAAGGTTTTCTTGCTTTGGCACCTGTATCAGTACATCCTAATTTTCAAAGACATGGTGTAGGGACTATGTTGATTCATAAGGCTTTGGAAACAGCGGAAGAAATGGGCTATAAAGGTGTAATTGTACTTGGTCATGCTTCGTATTATCCTAGATTTGGATTTGAGAAAGCAAGTGACTATAACATTTTTTGTCCTTTTGAAGTGCCTGATGAAGCTTTTATGATCAAATGCTTTTGTGATATGTCTTCGATAAAAGGCACTGTAATCTATCCAGAAGCTTTCTCTGTCGTCTAATGAAAAGTCGTCTCATATTGGTATTGGGCTTAATCCTTATTCTCGTTGTTATAACCATAGCATTGTTTTTTCATGCATCTCTAAAGCTAGTTGAAGTGGAAATGAAGTTAGTAGAAAGCACTTTGTCCAATCAAATTGAAAAAGACCTTTTAGACAGTGGGTTAGAAGAAGACGATTTGAAAGATGCGATTGTCCAAAAAGTAGATTCGAAGCTCTTGGAAGAACAACATATAGAAATCTATAAAATCGCAATATCTTATAAGTGGATGGAAGGTTTATTGGTATATAAAAACAATAAGTTCTCCGGTTTTATATCCTTCATGCTCTTGGATCGACTTTACTTAATTGAAGGCTCTGACAAGGATGGTTTATTAGCCTATGGGACAATGGGTTCTGGACTTTTATACAATCAGATCACTTATTTGAAGTTTAAGGATCGTACTATTGCAACCAATTCTTTTTTCAATGAAATGAAAGGATTTGATTTCAAAGTTGTTGAAGATAAAATTATGGTTTATTCTTATGATTTTAAGTTACAAAGAACAAGTAGTGAACCTATTGGCGAGTTAGTTTTAAAGAAAAATTTGATTATAGAAGGCCTTGATGCGTTTGGAGTAAATTAGTATGAAGAAATACATAAAGCCCTTAATGTTTGTATTGCTGGCGACCGTTCTAATTCTTTTTTATCTCATGGCATTTGAAGTTACAAAGAATAACCTTCAAGAGAAGCTTTCGCAGAAGTTTGATGAAGCAGTTGAAGTAATAGATATTGTTGATGAGGATTCATTGTATGTTTATTTTAAAACAGCAAATCAACTGGGCTATGCTTACTTTGAAAAAGGTCTTGTCAACTATCATTTGACACGTATGCAAGTATCTGATATTGAAAGCAAACTATCTTATGATGTGTATGGTAATAACTTAATCCTCTTTGGTGATTTTGAAGCAATTAAAACCATTGAAATCTTTACGACGAAAGGCAAGGTCTTAGTGGATACAGGTTTTAGAGATGTTGTGCATATTGAATCAGATTTAACACAAGTTTCTATGACTGGTTTTATGATAGATTATATTAATCGCAGTACAGATTATATTGGTGAACCCTATGAAATCACATATGAGATCAATTCCAACAAGGCTTATTTTTATCAACCTGTTTATATAATATATGTTTTGATGATTGTTATTGTATTAATCTTTTTTTTATTAATTAGTTTATTTCGCAAAGAAGACACTTTATTAATGAAAATTTTCAATCAAAAGTCAAAAGAACTTTCTTCTGATCCCAATGACTACAGTATGACGGATACATTCTTAGACCGATAAATGGTCTTTTTTTTGTGTATAACCCATCCTCTTAAGCAATTTAAGGGGATTCTTTGTAGACGGTGTCATTAAGCTGTAACACAAAAGCACTTCTAATCATGCTAAACTGTAGGAGAAGAAAAGAACAGGAGTGTGTTATGAAATATATCAGTGAATCCATAACTGCTGCTGCTACTGGCCTTTGCTTCGAATAAAGAGGTTAATTCTATATTCGGTGAGCTATGTTCGGAGCAAATTCATTCAGTAGCCGTAGTCGACAACTTAAATAGTTAAAACCATTTATTTTCATTTACTGAAATAAAGGGTCTATTTATAGTGGGATTACTGATTATTTTAAGATGTACTGATTTGACTCTACAGCTTTATTTTTGTTGTAGATTTTTTTATACAAAAATTTATGTTGTAGATTTTTATTAAAAAGCATTATAAATGCTAATCAATGGAGCAGTCCGTCGTAGTTCGCCCTGCTAAAAAGGAGGATGAGTTATGAGTTTAATAGCAGTTCACAATATAAGAAAATCATATCGTAACAAAGTTGTTCTAGCAGATATTAGTCTGCAAATTGAAAAGGGAGAACGTGTTGCATTAATTGGTCCAAATGGATCAGGAAAAACTACCTTGTTGAAGATTATGATGGGACAAGTTCAACAAGATGAAGGAGAAGTTTTTTGTTCTAAAAAAATAAAAGTAGGCTATTTGTCTCAATATCTAGAGGATTTGGAAATTGCAGATGTAACTGCACTACATGTGGAAGAAATTCACGCCTTGGAAAACAAAATGAAGGTACTTGAAACTCAAATGGCAACCATGGATTATCCTTCTGATGATTATGAAGGTGTTTTATATCAGTATGGTAAATTACAGGAAGCCTTTGATGTTTTAGATGGTTATACCATAGAAAGTATGATTAAGAAAACGCTATTGGGCTTAGGCCTTAAAGAAGCAGCTTTAGAAATACCGTTAAATCAGTTGTCTGGTGGTGAAAAAATGCGTGTAGCCTTGGCTAGGATTATCATCACTGAACCCGATTTGCTCATTTTAGATGAGCCGACCAATCATTTGGACATTAAAGCCATTGAATGGTTGGAGCAATTCTTAAAGCGGTTCAATGGTGGTGTGTTGATGGTTTCCCATGACCGTTATTTTCTGGATCACGTGACCACTAGGATTTGTGAGTTGCATGGTGGGCATTTGACAACGAAAAAATGTAATTATACAACTTACCTTGAACAGAAAAGTCAGTTGAGAGACTATTATCTTAAGGCATACAATCAGATGAAACAGCGTATTAAGTCAGAAAAAGAAATGGTTGTGAAGCTAAGGAAATACAAGAAAATTAAACAGTCTCAATCTAGAGAAAAAGCTCTTGTTAAATACGAAGAGGAAGCTTCTGCCATGTTGGAACAGTTAAAATCAACTGAAAACTTACAAAAATCATCTGGTCCTCATTTGTACTTAGAGCCAGTAACACATTTAAGTCACGAAGTCGTTGTTTTGAAAGACGTCACTAAGGCTTTTGGTAATCAAGTATTATTTCAACATTTGGATTTGGTCATTTATGGTGGGGAAAGAGTAGCCATTATTGGTCCCAATGGTTGTGGCAAAACAACACTCATTCATATGATTTTAGGAAGAGATCAAGACTATCATGGTGAAGTCAATCTTGGGAAGTGGGTGGATTATGTTTACTTAGGTCAGGAAGTTACTTTTGAAGATGAAATGATGAGCATGCTAACATACATCATGAAGACTTTCGACTTATTGGAAAAGGAGAGTAAACACCAGTTAGCAAAATTTCAATTTTATGGTGATGTGGTTAATACCTTGATATCTGAATTAAGTGGTGGTGAAAAGGTAAGAATCAAATTGCTTGAGATGATGTTAAAACATCCCCATTGTTTGATCCTGGATGAACCTACAAATCATTTGGATTTAGAATCTAGAATTGCCATTGAACAAGCCATATTAAATTATAAGGGTACGGTCATTGCGGTGTCACATGATCGTTATTATCTAAATAAATGCGTAGATAGAATTATTGAAATCAAGCACGATCAAGTAAGTGATTTCCTTGGTAATTACGATGAATATATCCGTTCAAGTCAAATGACAGAAAAGATACAGGATGAATATTCTCTTGGTCTGGAAGGAAAAATACAGGCCCTTGAATCCAAAATGAAAAAGCATCTGAAAGCCTATGATATGGATCATCGTTATATATAAATGGAAAAATCCTTGGATGAAATGTATGAGCAATATGTTAAATAATAACACTTAAAAACAAACACAAAAATGTGTTTGTTTTCTGTTCTAGACATTAAATAGACTTCCACCAAAGTTTTCCATCACTTCCTCAAATAGTTTTTGCACATTTAATATAGTTGTTTATCAAAAGGCGTATTTTGTAATCTACCTAAAGGAAGCTGAGTCTTAAAGTCTTGATTACGGTATATTACCCTTTATCTAAAATTATCATGACTGTGTGAACTTCATTTCTCATAAGAGAGGAAGTTTTTTTAAAAAACTATACTTAACTTTTCTCGTAAACTTTTCTATTAACAAAAGTAACCGTTCGCTCTAGAAGGGTTTTGTATTATAATAGAAAATGGAGGTGCGACAGTTCGGTGTCGTGTGTATAGCAGGTGGGAATCCTGTCTAGTAAGATTTAGCCAATCGCTAGTATCTAGGCTTTG
>JAFGVN010000032.1 GCA_016937975.1 Clostridia bacterium | reverse complement strand
TAAATAGGTACCCACTAGGAACACATTTATAAAAAAAATAACTAATATAGAGAATAAGATCTCTATATATCTATTATACGAGGAGAATAACCTGAAACTTTACTCAGCTGTTGTAAAGTAATTTGCTCTTGTAGATGTGCTTTGATGTAATCCTGCATTTTTCTCACTGCAATGTTCTTCATATTGCCTCCTGAGTATAGCATATCAAATGATTCATTGAATTTCTTGACCATTCTTGCTAACAATTTCATAAAGCACATGTGCTTCTAAAGGTGAATTTTTTACATTAGGATGATTAAAGGTTTTAACCTTTGCCATACCAATGCGCTTCATCACTTCACAGGAAGGTTCATTGATGACTGCAGTAAAAGAGTAGATTTTACTTACACGAAGGACATCAAAGCCATATTGTAAAACGGCTTTTGCCCCTTCAGTACCATAACCCTTATGCCAATACTTCTGTTTTAATCGCCAACCAATCTCAACACAAGGTGTAAAATCACTTTTAAAATTAGGTCTTGAAAGACCAATAAACCCTATTGGCGTGGCATCCTTTTTACAAACGGCCACATAAAGACCAAAGCCATTCTCTAAATAACTTTGAAAGATTCGATTTAAAAAGTGGTCCGACTCTTCTTTTGTAAGGATACTTGGAAAATATCTCATCACTTCAGGATCTGCGTTCATTTCACTAAACCACATATCATCAGAAGGATTAAAATGTCTGAATTTTATCCGCTCCGTTTCAAAGAAATAGACACACTCCTCTTGAATAAGTTTTTTAAATTTTTCTTTGGCATGGATTTCATGCCATGGTGTGTGACCACATTTTTCTAATACAACCAGCTTATAAAGCATATGCTTTTCATCAAAAGGTTCTGTTATACCCTTTAATGGATGTGGATCTGAATCGCCATGTAGGATGGTCATGGGACATTTGATTTTTTTACCTATTTCAAGGAGTTCACCAGATGTTCTCAAGGTGTCGATTTCTCTCATCAACTTTTGATGACCTATGTTATCAAAAAATTCTAATTCATCTTCCTCATCATCTAATGCATAACTGTCCATTTTTGAAAGCAAGCGACCATAATAGGACATAGGCTCTATGGCATTGCCTTTTTCAATTTCAGAAAAGAAGTAATTCACTTCTTCCCGCTCTTGATCGGTTAGTTTAACAGTTCTTTGATTTTGCATCTGGTTCAAATATTTTAAAGAAAATGCACCACTGCCAACTAAGATAATTTTGGAAACAGATCTTTTAGTAGCGTAAAGATACGCCAGCCAAGCACCATAGGAATGTCCCACTAAAATAATCTCCTTTAGGTTCTCTTTTTCAACCAGTTCATCAATTTCTCTCATATGGGCATCAAGGGTCTGACCAAAATTATGTAATGCATAACAATTATCTATGGTTTTAGCCAATCCACTACATGAACCGATCGCCCCTGGACCACCATGTAAAACAATGACACTTCTTCTTTCACCATAGGTTTTATACTTCATACTCCTCCTTTAGAATGGACATGACTTTTACTGAGACATAGTCCTCTTCTAACTTCACCGCTTTTCTCAAAACGCCTTCTTCAATAAAACCTAGGAATTCATATAATCTGATTGCACTTTGATTGTGCAATCTCACATCCAACCATAAACGATTACAATTTAAAACTTCAAAAGCTCTTTTCTTAATGGCTTCAATGGCCTTAGTACCAAAACCTTGATGTTTCTCAGTAATGACTAGGCGCATTAATTCCAGATTGTCATGTTGATCTAGATTCATAATCACATAACCAACCCTTCGATCATTGTACTCAATAATTTCATGAAAAGTATTTTCTCTTTCCATGGCTTTTAAATGTTCTCCTTCTGTCCATAATGCAACAAAACCTAAGGTATGTGCCGAAAGTTCAGCATTCAGAATGAAAGAAAGATCTTCTTTTTGAGAAGACCTAAATAAAATTTCATTTGTCATAATGTATGTTCCCCACTTGAAAAATACTTATTTTATAATCTTTTTCAGGAAAATCACCCATGTAATTGCATTGATGATGTCGGTAAAAATCAAATATATGCTCATTACCTGCCCAACAATCCAGTAACACAGGATTCCTCTTGCCATATTTCTTTCGAACATGTTTGAAGACTAAATCTTCTACATTTTTCGACTGATAAAATGGATTGACGATGATCCGATAAAGATGATAACTTTGGTCTATTTGTATAGGATAGGTTTGTTCAGAAGGCTCAATGGAAAAAGTGCCAATCATACGAAATTTATCCATCATAACAAATACACATTCTTTTGTGATTTCTTTTCTTAATTCTTTTATATCACATGGCTCATGCCATTGATAGATATTTTTCTCAATCCATTGTTTACTATTGCTTACAATCAAAGCTTCCAATTGTTCTAAATCATCCAATGTTGCTTTACGAATCAACATCTACTCACCCTTTCGAACTTTAATACCGTGTGGTGTCTGACAATGAGGACAAATTTCAGTATTTAAAGTTGTTTTCGTCACATAGCCTATTCTACTCACAAGCATATAACCACAATGGGCACAATAGGTATTATTATTTCTATCCGGAAAATTTCCTAAATAAACATAATCTAATGATTTTTTTGCAATTCTTTCTGCTTCAAGTGCAAAGGACAATGTGGTTTGAGGTGCATCATAGTGATAGGCTGGGTAGTATCTCGATAAATGCAAGGGTATTTGTTTTGATATTTTAGCAATGAACTCAGATATTTCTTTTATTTGTTTTAAGTCCACTAGACCTGGAACCATTAAGCTGGTCACTTCCACATGTTTACTTGCCATAAGCTGAATAGCCTTCAAAACCGTCTGTAAATCCCCGTGACACATTTTTTTATAGCCTTCTTGTGTAAATGCTTTCAAATCCACATTAAAGGCATCTACATAAGGTAAGAGCAATTTCAAAGGTGCTTCATTAATTAAACCATTGGTTATTAATACCACTTTTTTATCTGGTTTGATCCTTTTAAGAAGCTTTGCAACCTCATAAACATATTCAAACCAAATGGTTGGTTCATTGTATGTAAAGGCTATGCCAAAGTCATTAACTGCCTCTACAAGAGCTTCCGGAGTGGTTTCTTCCAAATTGTATTTTTTCTGAGACAATTGATAATTCTGACAAAAAACACAAGTCATGTTACAACCAAAACTGGCAACAGATAGAATTTCTTCTCCAGGATAAAAATGATACAAGGGTTTTTTCTCAATGGGATCAGTGGCATGGGCTGTGATTTTTCCATAATTGATGGCATAGAACACACCACCTTGATTAAAGCGTACTTGACACCGCCCATAGCCGCCATCTTTTATGATGCATCCATGAGGACATAAAGTACATCTCACTTTCAACTCATCTAATTTTTCATAAAACATGGCTTCTTTCATTACAACACTTCCTTAAGTTCATTATACACCCGTTAAGAGATTTATTCATTATACAACATTGAAAACTGAGGAATACTCCTCAGTTTTCATGAATTTTTTTATATGCTCATGGAAATATGAACTACTGTTGAAACTCAAATATCAATGATTTCATGTCTATTTATAAAAAAAACAGGCTTAAACCTGTTTAATTTGAACTAATTTCTCAAATCTCTTTCAACGAGATAGACTTTAATTTTTTTAATTTCTCCTGTACGGCTAAATAACTTTTGACTGGTTGCCTTATCCAATTGAGTGGAATTGTCAAATCGATAGACATCACCATTTTTAAAACATACCTTCACTGCGTTTTTATCACTTAAAGTATATATAATAGGTGTTTTGCAGTAGGTAAATCCCAGTTGCTTTTCTTTAAGAGCCATATCACCTGCTGGTAATGACCATATCATATCCTTTGTCAGGAATTCAGCCTTCGATAATAGCAAGGGATTAAAATGAATTTCACCATCAATAACCTGAACACCGAGTTCACCGAATCTTGAGATAAAATCTTCCTTCACCTGACCTGTCATACCTGGTTGTTGAACCCCTGCAAAACCTGGCGTATGTGAATACGCATCCGTAGGAAATGCACCATAAACCTCAGGAGATTTATCCATACCGATACCCGCTTTTAGGTTGTGATAGATTTCAGATAATTTAAGTGTGTTTTCAGTTAATCCTTCATGATTTACACCTTGTGTAAAGGATTCTTGAGCCGCCAGAACAAGCTTTGAAACCATATGCCAATAGATGCAACCTAAACCTTCATATTTAAAGAAAGTGCCTGATCGACCTGTGAAGGCATGATGGTTAAAGAGTTCTGAAAACATCTGACCAACGTATTGGATTTCTTCCTGGTCATAATCACCTGTAAGAGCAATAGCCTCCATGATTTCTTCAGCATTTCTAAATTGACCATTAAAATGATATTTTCCGTGAAGGTCTTTTTCCACAAATCTTGTGAGACCATTTTTAAGCTCTGTTATTAAAAGTTTAGAAGAAAAAACCTTCTCTTCAGGTATAATATTTTTATTTAAAAATCCTGGCAATTCCCTGTTTGGATATAACATGTAGCTATCTTGATCGGCTCTATAGATAGCACTGTTTCTTAAGGCTTCCAAAACTTCAAGAGAAGCTTCAGCATTTAATGCCTTTGAACTCAATACTGCCACTTGACCTTCAAGCATTTCATACAAGTGAGAGATATGACATCCAGCTTCACTGAATACAATAAGATTATAGGCATGATACAATCCATCTTCACGTTTATTCTTTGTAATGGTATCTTTCAAATGTGATTTTGAAACTTGAATAAAATCATTTAACTCACTGAGTGAAAGTGGCTTTTTCAATTGACTAAAGCCTGCATTATATATTTTATTCCTATAATCTTCACCAATTCTATTTAATTCAGTAATCATACTAAAACGTATATGGTCCGAAATATCATGGCCAATATATTTTAAATGATTTTCAAAAACTTGATAAATCTTTTTAAACATTTCCAAAACTTCTACAGAAATTTCAAGGTCATGATCTAAATCTTTTACCAGTTCAGCCATAAAATCTAAAAATCTATAAAGATAGTTCAAGGTTACCATGGAAACACCATAGCCGACTAAGGCGTTGTTGGCATCGTTCCATTCAGGTCTTTGGGTATTCATCCAAATACCACCTTCTGGCACATAATTAGACAATTTTGCTAATAGGGTTACCAAGATTTTTTCCATTAAGTTCACGTGATAAAGCTCACCACCTGCAAACAATAGCTTACCATCAAAGCCAAGGGTCTTCACTTTTTCTTCAACGGAAGCTTCGCATTTCTCATCAAATGTAATGGTATTTCTTGGATCTTTTACCAAATCATCAAACCCTTTTATACGGTATGGTACATTGGCATATACAAAGATTTGCTTTTCAAGTAAATCCTTCAATTTATGATGATGATGCTTTTGAGATAATTCCATGAGTTTCAACAAGTAGATGATTTGATGATCACCCCAGTACCCGATGTTTGACCAAGGATCATGAGGATCTACAAGTTCCCAATCAATGCCGTCTTTTGTGATACGATATGGATTATAACCATCTGCCGTCGAAGCATTGACAAACTTGGAAATAATGCCTTCAATGAAAGATGGATATGACATGGATAAGGCTTCCCAGTTTTGGAAAATATCACGCCAATTACCTTCAAAGTTTAGGTTTTTCTCACCATTTGCCTTGGTTACTTCAATGTTGAAACGATTCCAAGGTCTACTTGGATCACCATGTCTTCTCGAAAAAGTCAAAGGCAAATATTCCATTGCAAGTCTCTCTAAATCTGCCGAATTCAAGTCAGAAACAAGATCGATTAATGCCTGATATTCTATGGTTTCTTCTAAAGTTTCTAAGAATGATTGATGCGCTTCATAGGTTTTTATATTCCAACCTTTCATGAAGCTTATGAAATCTTTTGTTTCTATTTTATAATCGTCAGCATAGATACCACCGCGCATAATGTTAAAAAGTGTATTGGAGAAATGTCTATACCCTGCATTTTCATGGGCTGTCAATTGAAAACCATCTGCATTATAAACAAGTTTCTTCAGATTTTCATCACCTTTTTTTACATCTGAATCTAATATGCTCATGATATCTTCATGACCAATATGATCAATTAAAGCTACAATATCTGATGCACTTTGATAAATTTCCGAAACAATCACCCATGATTTTGCTTCAGAACCCATTAATTCAAGAGTATCTGAAACATAGAAAGCACCACGTCTTCCTTTGATATCTTTTTCAGTATTTATTGGTTCATTATTCGAAAAAACTTGTATTTGCTCTTCCGAAAGTAAGTACTTTGGATGTGATAAACCCCTTGACCATACTGTTGTGGCCTTTAAGGATTCACTTGGTTCTGCCTTATCTGAAATAATCGAACTTAAAGTATAAATTCCTAGACCATCTTCTTCTTTTAACTCACATCTTTTATAACCATCAACTAAAGTGCTCTTTGTGGTTTGAAGGAGTTGATCCACACCATATGGCATAATATTTCTGATACCATCCAGAACCTTTAAAGTTAGATTTTCTTCTGAAAGATTAACAAGCTCAGACTCTTTAATAAAACCGAAACGATCACTGGTTTTCCAAGTATATCTGAAGCTCACTTGTAAATCATGATTGATTTCTTCAAACATGATCTTGTTGCCAAGGGTATTTTTGTACAAGTTTCTTGTGATGTTATAAATATGAGCATCATGCTTTGCAAAAGGTTTCCAAAGATAATTTTTCTGATCTCTAGAAATGATAAACATCGTATGTGAACCTGTTGTATCATGACTATCATGGATTTTATCGTCTGTATAATATGGAAATAAAGACATCTCGGGATTCTTTCTACCTGCAGTCAAGCCACCAGTACTGGAAATAAACAACCAGAAATCCACATCACTAACAATGGTCATAAAAAAAGGTTTCATTTGATGGTAATTTTCTATTTTGAAATAAGTTTCATGATGTATAGTAACAGTTTCTGATGAAACTGATTGGTCATTGGGTTTTAATAAGGTCTCGCCATAATATAAATTAGAATACTTCATTTTAGTTCCTTTCTGAGATTAAATTATGGTTGCAAAATAAAATAATTTTGCCAATTACATGTTCTATTTACTCTCGTTGATTGCATCATTTACCAAAGATTTTAAAAACATACTTTGTTCCTCATTACATTGATTTGCAAGAGGAGATTTGATATTGCAGTGAAAAACATGAGGTGGTTTTATTATGTCATCACCATAGATTTTTACCACATGTTTGATTTTGTTTTGAAGCATCATCTGCTCAAGGGCTTCCACATGATCCAAAAGAAAATCTCCAGTACTGCTCATGATGAAAGTAGGAGGAAATTCTTTTGTAAAATAATTAAGTGGATCTATAAGACTTAATTTTTCTTCAAGGTTATTCTTGCCAAGAAAATCTAAAAAGTTCTTTTTTATCTCTTTTTTATCATGGGTTATTGGCATCTTATACACACCGCAGTTTAACAAGACGCCATTTGGTTTAAAGTCTTTAGGCGGTGATATGTTCAATAAAACTCTGTAGCTTGGATTTGTACATAAGTGAGTATAAAGTGTTGTTAAATGAGCACCTGCTGAATCTCCAACTAAAAAGATGTGATTCAAGTCCATACCATACTTTTCATGTTCTGTTATGGTCCAATGCACCACTTGATTAATATCTTCAAGCTGTGAAGGAAACTTATATTTCGGCGCTAATCCATAATTGGGATTAACCACTACAAAGCCTTTTTGAGCAAGACTCATTAAATAATACTGATAGGTTTCTTTTGTCCCATAAACCCATCCACCACCGTGAATGTTTATGAGTACTGGTAACTTCCCCTGTATATTTTTAGGTCTATAAACATCCAGGACATGATTCTTTTTATGAGGTCCATAAGAAATATTGTTATCTCTTACAATACCTGCAGGTGTTACAAGACCTTCGTCTCTTTTATCATCACTTTTTTTAAATTGATACTTTATCCAAAGACTATTAAAAGACATTTTTACTCCTTTTGAAGCTATCCTTTTACAGCACCTGCAGAGATATTTTCAATTAAATACTCAAACTTCGCACTTGAATAAGTGCTTGTGAACATTGAAAATTCAATAATAATAGACAAAATAAAAGCACGAGTACCTTACTTT